>JAZKEW010000108.1:0-5541 GCA_040386785.1 Bdellovibrionota bacterium | reverse complement strand
AGGAGCATCTGCTTTTTCTGTACGGAACGTAAAAGAAAATGCGGAACCTTTTCCTAGCTCACTATCAACCCAAATAGTTCCTCCCATTGCTTCACAAAGTCCTTTACAAATAGCAAGCCCTAGACCTGTGCCACCAAATTTTCGAGTTGTGGAGGCATCGACCTGTGCAAACGAACAAAACAATTTATTTTTTACTTCTTGGGGAATTCCAATTCCTGAGTCTTTTACTGTAAATTTAACTTCATAGACATTAGGAGTCAATTGCTTTGCAAATGAGACAATATCTACTCGACCATTCTCTGTAAATTTAATCGCATTACTAACAAGATTGCTTAAGATTTGTCTGAAACGAGTAAAATCCCCAATAACCCAATTCAACGTTGTTGGATCTGGCATATAGCAAATAGTAATCCCTTTTTCATTTGCTTGATTTTTAAATAATTCGACTATTTCGTTAGTTGTATTTATAATATTTAACGACCTTTTTTCTAACTCTATTTTTCCTGCTTCAAGTTTAGAAAAATCAAGCACATCATTAATTAATTCAAGGAGTGAATTTCCACAACTTTGAATAATTTTAAGACGTTCTTTTTGTTCGGGTGAAAGTTCACTTTCTAAAAGGAGTTCAGTCAATCCAATAACTCCATTCATTGGCGTTCTAATTTCATGGCTCATATTTGCTAAAAATTCTGCTTTTGCTTTTGTGGCAATGAGAGCCTCTTCATTGGCTTGAAGTAATTGAATTTCCATTTCTTTTCGTTGTGTAATTTCATAACAAATGGACGTGTATTGGATAATTTCTCCACTAGAATTTATTATAGGAACTATAGTTGTGTCAAGCCAAAATAATTGATCTTTTTTTGTTTTATTACATATTTCACCACGCCAAGTCTCACCAGAAGAAATTGTATTCCACATTTTTCTAAAAAATTCTGCACTCATTTTTCCAGAATTTAAAATTTTATGATCTTTACCAATAAATTCTTCTCGAGAAAAACCTGCAATTTTAGTAAACGCATCATTCACGTAGGTAATTACTCCAGCGGGATCAACCATAGACAAAATTGTACTTTTATCAATGACAGCCATAATTTGCTTTAACTTTTCTTCAGCTTGTTTTTGTTCAATTGTCAAATTTTCAAATGCCTCATCACGTTTACGTAGTTCAGTAACATCTTCAACAATTGAAACCAAACAGATCTCCTCATCGCCAGGAATTATAACGTTACCACTCGTGATAACAAACCAACGGATATCTCCATCTTTTCTAACAATTCGCCTTGAAAAACGCTGGAGTTTTTTCACATTATTAACGTGTAAATCAGTTAACTCTTTTTTCGTCATTTCCACATCTTCAGAAAATGTTAAATCAAATTTTGTTTTTTCTTTGAGCTCCTGAAGAGAATATCCTGTCATTTCTTGAAATTTTTGGTTCACCATTTTATAGTGCCCTTCCTTGTCTACAACGGTAATTCCTGAGGGAGAATTATCAAAAAGTGAACGAAAAAGCGCTTCGCTTTTCTGTTGGGAATCCTTTAATTTTTTATCTTCAGTCACGTCTTCCATTACGGTCATAATGTATTTAAAAGTTCCATTTATGTCTGGTAGAATTGGTACTTTATATGTACGAAGAAAGATATCCCCTCTATCAGGTATTTTTGAAAGCTCCTCAGGAATTTTGACAAGCTGTCCTATTTTGAGCGTCTCCACATCCCAAATTCGATACTGTTCAGCGAGTTCCTTTGGGTATAAATCAAAAATTGACTTACCTAAAACCTCCGAAGCAGAACGATTTAGAATTTGTTCTGCGCTTTTATTCCAGATTGTAAATTCAAATGTGCTTGCATCCTTGAGAACAATTGCCGATGGAACGTGTTGAATAACAGCATCCAACAAGCTTTGTTGTTCAATTAAACTCTTTTGAAGATTAACCAAGTGAACATTGTCTGACATCGCTCCTGCATTTAAAATGCGAAGTTCCATAAGATTAACGATATGTCTTGCCAAAGCGTGAAGTGATTTTTTTTGATCTTCGGAAAGAGTTTTAGGAACGTGGTCTATGACACAAAGAGTCCCTATTGCTTTCCCATTGGGTGCGACTAAGGGGGCTCCAGCATAAAATCGCACTATCGGGCCACCAGTGACTAGCGGATTGTCAGAAAATCGAACGTCAGCAAACGCATCAGTAATTTCAAAAATATCCTTCTCGTGAATTGCATGCCCACAAAAAGAAATATCTCTTGGAGTTTCTTTTGCATCCAACCCATGACGAGATTTAAACCATTGTCGTCCTCTGTCCACAAGGCTAACAAGTGCAATAGGCGTCTGACAAATTGAAGATGCAAGTTGAGTAATATCATCATAAATTTGTTCTGATTCAGTATCCAATACGAGATATTTATCCAAAGTACTCTGGCGTTCATTTTCGTCCGAACCTATAGGTGCTGCCTTCATGTCGTTTATCCTTCAATTAAGTTGAGTACCTGAAAAACGTATGTCAATTATGATATGTCTGAATTATTTTATATTAAGTTAATCAATACTGTCAAAGTTAATTTTTCAACTACGAATTGACTTTTTGTTGCACAAAAAGTATTCCTAATCTGTTCGCTTATGACCCCTAAAGAATAAAGAAATTTATATGACACAAAAATTAGGAAAAGAATTAAAATCCCAATTCCCCATATTTAGAAACAACGTGAGAGTCGAAAATAACGGCCGCACTAGGCCTCTTGTTTATTTGGACTCCGCCGTGTCTGCTCAAAAACCACAAGTCGTTATTGACGCCATAAAACATCACCTTGAATTCGACTACGGTTCCGTGCACAGAGGAGCCTATCACCTTTCCATAACATCCTCTGAAATGTATGAAACCGTAAGAAAAAAATGTGCAAATTTTGTTGGCGTGCCTGAAAGTCAAATTATTTTTACCAAAGGAACGACAGAAGGCATTAATATTTTATCCAACGGTTTTGCTCGGGAAATGCTTACTGAAAATGATAGAATTATTGTGCCAGTAAGTGAACACCACGCCAATTTTGTGCCTTGGCAACAGGCTGCATTATATAAAAATTGTGAAATTGCTTATATTCCACTTGTGGGCACACATGGAAACGACTTAAAATTAAACCTTGCTGAAGCTAAAAAACTCATTACAAAAAATACTAAAGTGATTACGCTCGCAAGTATGGGTAATGTGTTGGGACAAATAAATCCTGTGGCAGAAATTGTTGAAATGGCTAAAAAAGTTGGCGCTTATATTTTTGTAGATGCCGCACAAAGTGCTAGTTGCCTTGAAGTCGACTATTTTGCCATGGGCGTCGATGCCGTCGCATTCAGCGGTCACAAACTTTACGGCCCCTCTGGCATTGGAATTCTTGCCATGAGCAAAGAACTTATGGAAAAACTCCCACCGTTGCTTTACGGTGGCGGCATGATTTCCTCTGTTACCTTAGAGGAAAGCACTTGGATTAACGGCCCCGCAAAATTTGAAGCAGGCACCCCGCCCATTACCGAAGTTGCTGGCCTTGGCGCGGCAATTGATTGGGTTTTAGACATTGGTCGCCATAATATTCATTCCCATTCAAGCCACTTAGCCTCAATTTTTATTGAAGAATTAAAAAAACTCCCTTTTATTGAACTCTTTGCCCCTGAAACTGGGCAAGAAACCATCGTCTCCTTCCGACACAAAACAATTCATGCCCATGATTTAGCCACAATTCTTGACTCTTTTCATGTGAGCATGCGTGCAGGCCATCATTGCGCTTGGCCTTTAATTCGCACTCTAGGCGTAGATGCTCTTTTAAGGTGCAGTTTTGCCGCTTATTCCGACGAAGAGGACATTGCAATAGCCTTGGAAGGTATAAAAGGAACTACGAATTTATTCTAAATGAATCGTTAATTTTTATATGTAAGCGTGATATCATAAATTCGGGCCATCCTATGGTATAGGGGAGTCGGCACCAATATCTTGATACATAGGATTATAAAATGTCAGCCACCATGAATAGTATTCCAAGAAATATTGAGCTCACTTCGCTCTACCAAGAAGTCATTTTAGAGCATTTCAAGCGCCCGCGCTTTAAAGGCCGTACCGACCATTGCCAATTTTGTTTAGATGGGAAAAACCCACTTTGTGGCGACACTGTCACCATTTTTTGTGAGGTGAAACAAAAGGACGAAAAACATTTTCTCAATTTGCATTTTGAAGGCACTGGTTGCTCTATTAGTCAGGCAAGTGCCAGTATTATGTGTGAATCTGTTCAAAATATGAATTTGGTTGATACCAAAAAATTATTAAAACATGCTGAAAACGTCTATACTGGTAAAGAACAACTCAGCACCGATGACCTCGAGGCTGATTTAGACGCCTTAAATGGTGTGAGTCAATTTCCAGTCAGAATAAAATGTGCTGCTCTACCGTGGAAAACATTGGAAATTTTATTGGCTGAAAATTTTGATGCACATGGAATTCCAAAACCTGGTTGCAATAAAATAACAAATTGTGTGCAAAATAATACTAAAAAACTTAAAGTGGTGACTACAGAAGGTTGAGGATAATTTAAATGCTAGTACTAAATGACATTCACGCTCATATCGAGAATAAAGAAATTTTAAAAGGTTTGAATTTAACCATTCCTAAGGGTGAAATTCATGTTTTAATGGGGCCAAATGGTGTTGGGAAATCAACCCTAGGCCACATATTAATGGGTGCAAAAACATACCATTTAACAAAGGGAGAAATTAAACTTGAAGATGAGAAATTAAATGACTGGAACACGGCAGAACGTGCTAAAAAAGGTTTATTTCTTGCTTTTCAATACCCCGTTGCTGTGCCTGGCTTAAAAATTTCCGAGTATTTAAGGAATTTATATAGCCTTCGCCACAATAAACAAGTTAGTGTTTCTGAGTTTCGTAAAATTTTAAAAGAAAAGTTAGAACTTTTGCAAATAGACCGCTCGAGTTTGCAACGCTACTTAAATGATGGCTTTTCTGGCGGAGAAATGAAGCGTCTAGAAATGTTGCAGCTTATGGTTATTGAACCTAAAATTGCCATACTTGACGAAATTGATTCCGGTGTTGATATGGATGCACAAAAAGTTGTGGCCGAATGTATTTTGCATATGAGAAAAAACTTACAAACAAGTTTTATCATTGTGACTCACTACCAACGACTTATTCAAATTTTGCAACCAAACAAGGTGCACATGATGCTCGATGGAAAAATAGTCAAATCAGGCGATTTAAGTCTTGTTGATGCCCTCGAAAAAGAAGGCTACGACTGGATAAGAAAGAATTAATATGACAAATGAAAACCTAAAAGCCAATCAAGTTAATGTCGACGGCATGGACGACTACAAGCATGGCTTCCACGTAAAAGAAAATTATATTTATAAGGCCGAAAAATCAAAAAAAGGTTTAACAAAAAAAATTGTGGAAGACATTTCCGGATTTAAAAATGAACCCCAATGGATGCTTGACATTCGCCTTGAGGCCCTCGAATTATTTCACGAAAAACCCATGCCTACCTGGGGCGATACT
>JAZKEW010000107.1:14718-15314 GCA_040386785.1 Bdellovibrionota bacterium | reverse complement strand
AATCAAAAAATTTGCCAATGGATCGGCGCAAACAAATGCACTTTTGTCTATGCAAATAGGTGCTAAACTAGAATTTTAATTTGCTTTTTACTGCCATGATAGCGTCCAAAAATACTTAAGACTGAAAAAGCACATATAAGTCCTACGCCTATATAGGAATAAAATGAAATTGTGAGTCGAGGATCAAAAATTTGCGCAACAAACATGAGAATTGGTTCTATCATATATAATATAGAAATATAAAACGGCTCCACTAATTTAATGCTTTTTTGGTAAAAATAAATTGGCAACACCATTCCAAATAAACATAACATAACAACACTTGTCATGAGCGATGCAGAAGAGGTTAATTGATTCAACATGTCTGAATTAATTAAAAAACTTGAAATGATAATTGCAAGAGGAAATCTTAAGGCCAGAATTTCACTGGGCTCAAAATTATCTTCACTTAATTTTTTGGAATAAATGCTAAATAAAACTTGTCCAATTCCTGTAAAAATACATAAAATAATTCCTAAAAAAACAGTGTCTGCATTTATTGAATTCACAGCGCTTTTTCCAATGAACGTACTGTAAATAATAAATAATAGACTAAG
>JAZKEW010000107.1:6593-14708 GCA_040386785.1 Bdellovibrionota bacterium | reverse complement strand
CGATAGAGGCAATTTTTTCTATTCTAAAAATTTTGTAGTGAGGTCGAAGAATTTTAGAAATAATAATGACTAATATAGGCCCAGAAGCGTTTCCAATAATAACGGCAACAGCTGGCTCTAAATACTTAATTGCAAACATATAGCAAAACCATACTGAAAAATTTGCAAAATTTATCCAGAATATATTTTTTTTATGGGCAAGAGCTTTTTTTATAAACTGCCCACCATTTTTAAAATAGCATGTAAGAGAAAAAACAATAAAACAAAATAAGGAGGAGAAAAATAAAAAAACAATTGGACTTAATGTTTGGCTAATGTGGGCCTGATAAACACCAGAGATAGAAATAATAAATATGAAAGATAAAAAGTAAATGGTGCCTATGATATTCATTCTGTATTTCCAAAAATTAGAGATGATATTTACAATATTATTTGTACTGCATCCAAACTTGCTTGCCATAGAATACGAGAGCGACTTTCGTTATTTTTTCGATGTTCTTTGATTTCAATTCTGTTTCATATAATTGAGCATCAATTTGTTGCATTGCTAATTGAAGTTCTTGTTCAACTTTTTCTTTGAGAATCATATTTTTCTTAAGATGGGAAATTGCTTTAAATTCAAAAATATAGGCAGGGGCATCGCTGTCCTTAGGAATTAAACAGAGATCAGCACGACCTTTTCCAGATTCCCGGTTGCTTTTAACGTCATAAATTTCAGTTAACCATAACATTAAACCTGCCATAAAGGCATGAAAAGCATTTTCTGGATTTTGTGCAAAATCGTGGTAACTCATGGTTTGTAAAAGAATTTCTTGGAGGGTTTCATGGAAAAGTTCAAGATCTTCTTGAGCTAAGGACCTACCAACAGTTTCTGCGAGTTGAGGTTTATTTAATTGTTTGCTTAAAGTATTGAGCCAGGCATTTATCATATTTTCAAAGACAATATGTATTTCTTTGTTTGGAATTTTTAATGTGTAAAAATAGGAGTCATTTTCTCGTGTTTTTTCCACGACAGTGACGTAGCCAGTTTGCAACATAAAACCCCAAAATATTCCTGGGTTTTGTGTGAAGTTTGCGTCAAGAGTAGTTTCCGTATTGAGCTGAGTTTTTATGGTTTTTCCTAAAAATAGGTCAAAAAATTCAGGTTTGAGAGCTTGTTTTTGCTCTAGATAAAGTGTGCGAATTATGTCGTTACTCGAGGTGTTTACCCAGTAAGGTTTTAATTCATGATGAACATTTGCTAGCCATTGTAGGATAGACCAAGGATTATAAATTCCTGTGAAATTGTCGCCGAAGCGATAACCGTTGTACCAGAACCTTAGGTTTGGCATATGCTCTTGTAAATCGTACGTTTTTACTAATGCTTCCGCTTCGTGTTCAAGAATACCGAAATAAGGAGAATAATTTGTTTCAAGTACAGTAAAAACAGTCACATTATTAATGTCGGAAAAAATAGATTCCTTTGATACACGAAGTATTCCTGTCATAAGGACTTTTTCGACGGCTGAATTTCCTTTTAAAGCATTTCCCAAAAGTAGAGAGAAAAAATTGACACAATTTTTATAGGATCCATTAGCATAAGCAAAATGAATGGGAGCATCGTATTCATCTATTAATAAATAGCATTTTACTTTATGATGCTCTTCTAAAAGATTTGTAATAAATTTAAGGGATATACACAACTCAGCTTCACTGGCTCGTCCTGAGAGTATGTTGTTGAGTGTGGTTTTATCTTTTTCTGTGGCTATTGGTGAAGTGAGTAGGTAGCTAAATTTTCTAAATTCAAACGCTAAAAACTCCCTTAAGTGATCTAGAAATAAATTGTGTTCTTTGTACTGAAGGCCTTTAAAAGAAAGAGAAACGACAGGATATTTATTCATGTGATTTAAGCATAAGTTATTATTTTTTGAAATTTCAAGACCTTCAAACAAATGTTTATCACCCATGTTTTCTGGCTTTATATAATTAACATCAAAAAAATAACGTAGCATGCTTAAATTTAGCGTTTTACCAAAACGCCTTGGGCGAGTAAAAAGACTGACTTTAGGAGATTCTGTAATAATTTCCTCAATGAATTTTGTTTTGTCTACATAACTATATTTGCCAAGGCGTAGCTCTTCAAAATTTTCTATGGCAATAGGTAATTTTGGATATTTTTTTTTCATTTTTTATAAACTTTAATTGAAATAATCTGGACAATAAATATCACTAAGGAAGCTGCTCCGCCAAGCCAAAGTCCATAGCCAATATGCATTTTTAATGTTGCTAGCGAAGCAACACCAAACATTTCCACAGGTAAATTTTTGGTCATGGTCGCCTGGTATCCGATGCGAATAATTTCAATTAAAAAGGAGGCAAATAGCAGCGCGGACAAAATAAAAACAATATAGAGCATTATTTTTTTTATTCGGTTTAATTTAAAATGTAAATAGGAAAATATAAGAAATAAAGCCCCAGAAACAAAAATAACCTGCACTGAATTTCTGCCAACGTCAAGGCCTGTTTTTGAGCCTATGCCATATGATATCCAAGGTAATAAAATGGAGAGCAGAATAGTGAGTCCGCAGAGTTCCATGGCATACAATTTAAGTAGACTATTTTTTTTCATTTTAGCTCTTCGTAGATTTCTTTTCTATGTTTTACAGCAATAACAATCAATTCATTGTCTTTTAAAACTAATTCAATGACAATTCTGTAAGAAGCCAATTTTATTTTTCGATAACCCTTTAATGTATACTTTAATGGCTCACTATAAACTGCGGGATCTTCGGAGCAACGTACAATTTTTGAGAGAACATTTTTAGCAATATTCTTTGGTAAAGATTGCAAATCTTTTACTGCAGATTTCGTATAGACTATAGACCAAGTTTTTTGCATACTTCCTCGTGAGAAGTTAACTTTTCTCGTTTGGACAGGCGTTGGTCTGCAATTTTTGCTAATGCAATGTCTTCGCGCCTTTCAATTGCTTCTGCAACAAAAGTCCTTACAACTTCACTCATGCTGAGATGATTTTTCTTGGCATATCGGCTAATGTACACCTTCTCTTCTTCACTAACGCTAAATAGAAGCCTTGACATAGACATAAGAACCTCCTGTGTATCAAATATGATGCGTTACTCATATATTACATCAATGTAAAGGTATATTACATCAATGTAAAAAATTAGTCACTCTGTGTATCAAATATGCTACATAATACTTGTTTTCAAGTTTTAAAAAATTTAGTCAAGAAAAACTTATCTACTAAAGATTTAGTTGACAAACTATTAAAGATTTAGTAGATTGAAAATGTACTTGATTTATCCATGTTTTTACGAAGGGCGCTCATGCTAGACAAAATAAAAACGAAAACACTGACAGAAGTTGAACTGGAAATGATGACTATTTTGTGGAGAATTGAGCCTTGTACCATAAACCAAATTATTGAAAAGTTACCTCACGGTAGAGATCTTGCTTATACCTCTGTTGCAACAATTATAAGAATATTAGAGCAGAAAGGTATTGTAAAAAGCAAAAAAGAAAATCGTTCTTTTATTTACTCTGCTTTAATGACAAAAGAAGAATATGAACTTAACAGTCTTTCTCATTTAATTACAAATGTGTTTGACGGCGAGCCTTCTTTACTTGTTAAAAGGTTATTGAATAATAAAAATATAGATAAAAAATCGTTGGATGAAATATATAAATTACTGGATAAAAAACCATGAACTATTTATTTAAAATATATATTTTGCAAAATATTTTAATAGCGATATCATGTATAATTTTGATAGGTATTTCAAATACTAAAAATATCTTAAAAATTAACTCTGCATTTGTTCTCAAAATGGCGTACTTTGCAATTTTAAATTCAATCATAGCGCCAATATTTTTTTATCTTGTAAATAAAACGAATTTTATTCCAAATACGCATCAAATATGGACTCCGCTTCAGTCCAATCAAATTGCTTTTACAAGTCCATTAAATAATGGAATTTATGAAATTTCTGACAGCATCAGTCATCAAAAAAATGCGGGGATTTTTATTTTAATTGTTGTCTTTATATACGTTTTGTATAGATATTTACGTGATGTGGTCAAAATTAAAAAAATATTACAGAATAGTTATCAATTTAGAAAAAATGGGGCCGTTAAATTACTCTTGAACGAACATGTCAGAATTCCATTTTCCGTCAGATTTTTTAATAAATTTTTTGTTGTAATTCCTTATTTATTTTTGAATAACCATGAAAAATTAAGGATAGTTATTTCTCACGAACTCCAACACCACAGACAAGGTGACACAGTTCTTGTTTACATTATTCTTATTTGCAAATTATTTTTTGCTTTGAACCCGTTTTTCTTCCTATTCGAAAGGAAGATTTACGAATTCCAAGAACTTGCTTGTGATGAAGCTTTAGCGCGCAATAAAAAAGTTTCATCCCATGCGTATTGCCATTGTCTATTGTGGGCAGCGCAATTTTCTTTACGAGGGCAAAACGAATTTGCAGGTACCGCAAATTTTTTGAACCCAAGTGCAACTCATTTTTTAAAAAAAAGGATTCATTCTATGATATATTTTAAATCGAAAAAAAATTCAAAAATTTCTTCTATTCTTCTTTGCCTAGGTGTTTTTAGCAGTTTGTCTTTTGTTGCTTATGCTGCGACGTCAGTGACACAAGAAAAAAAAATAAGCATGGAAATGGCTCAGAAAATGCAAAAAAATGCAAACGTAAATTCCGAGTTTCCTGTCGTTCTCAATGAACAAGTGCTTGAGCAACTCAATAAATTTATGGGTACGGAATCGGGAAGAGAATTTATAAAACAAAGTTTACACAACATGAAAAAATATCATGCCATGATTGAAAAGGAGTTTAAAAATAAAAAATTACCCATGGAACTTGCTGCAATTCCAATTGTGGAGTCTGGCTACAAAAATATTGCACAAGACAAAAATCCATACTCTGCAGGAATTTGGATGTTTATTCCTGAAACTGCTCGTGCTATGGGCTTAGAAGTTTCCCCAAAAAATGATGAAAGACGAAGTGATACTCTTGAAACAAAAGCAGTGGCTAAATTGTTTACTAAACTTTTTGAAAAATACCAAGATTGGAATCTTGCCATAATGGCCTACAATTATGGTAGTAAAAACATAGATAATTTAATTGAAAAAGCGTCTTCGCATGATGCTTGGAAGCTCATAGAATTCATGTCAAAAGAAGGTGGTTATGCAGAACCTCGCAGTTATCTTCCGTCCGTTATGGCGGCAATTTTGATTGAAAAAAATCCAGCTTATTTATGAAGTAATTCCATCAACGTAATACCATTGTCCATTTAATAAGTGAAATTCACTTTTTTCATGTAAAGTACATAATTTACCGTAAGAACTATATTCTGCAATAAATTCTACAAATCCAACGGAGCTACTTTTTTCTATACTTGTGTTTAAAATTTTTAAGGAAATCCATTTGCATTTTTTTGCTGAAGAAAGTGATTCAACAAGGTTAAATTTTTTCAGTGCTTCCCCACGCATTGTTTTTTGAATATAATTCATGTTGTGCAGGCAATAAGCTGAATAACGAGAACGCATTAATTGTTCCGGATTCAACGGCAATTGAGTGCCTTTTAGAAAGGGCTCGCAACAAAATTTAAATTTTTTTTCGGAGTGGCAATAACAGGTTTTCATGTTGTATTTTTTACCATGCAAGAATTCCATTACGTGAGATCATGTTTTTTCTTGATTTAAACCAAAAAACAATTTTGTGACAATCACGTCGTAAATTTGCCATAGGCACTTCAAAAAGACTACTGTTATACTGAGCGCGTGCGATGTCGTTGTCTTTGGCGCATGTTTTTTATTTGATTTGAGGAGATGAATTATGTCCTGTCCCCCGTGTCGTGGTTTTTTAACAAGCACTATAGGCAAAAAATACCTAGTTGCCTTGACGGCCGTTTTTTGGTGTTTATTTGTCATGGTGCACATGCTTGGCAATATGCTTATTTTTGTGAGTGCCGAGGCTTATAACAAATATAGCCACGCCCTAACCTCAAACCCCTTCATTTATGTTGCCGAGTTTGTTCTGCTTGTTTTAATTTTAGTCCACATTTTTTTAGCGTTAGGACTGAAGCTAAGAAACTATAGAACAAAGCCGGCTCTCTATACAGTTAGGCCTATGAGAGAAAAATCAGCGGCCATATCGTCACGTACAATGGCTTACACAGGCACGTTCATTCTGGCATTTATAATTTGGCATCTCATTACGTTTAAATACGGGCAACAATATTTTGTTTTTTATCAGGGTGTAGAAGTTCGTGATTTATACAGACTTGTCGTTGAGAAATTTCACAATCCTATTTACGTTAGCTTATATTGCGTCGTTATGGTTTTAATTGGCTCCCACCTTTATCACGGTGTAAAATCAATTTTTCAATCTCTTGGAATCAACCATCCTCGCTATAATTCATTCTTTCGCTGCTTTGGTTACTCCTATGCAATTATTGTGGCCGCAGGGTTTTTTTCTCAACCAATTTATGTTTATTTCATGAGGTAATTTAACCATGGCTTTTATGTTCGACTCTAAATGCCCAACAGGACCCATTGAGGATCGTTGGACGAATCATCAATTTGATTGCAAACTTGTTAATCCTGCCAACAGAAAAAAACATTCTATTATTATAGTCGGTACCGGTTTGGCGGGTGCATCGGCTGCAGCCACACTGGGTGATCTTGGCTATCACGTAAAAAGTTTTTGTTTTCAAGATTCTCCTCGTAGAGCGCATTCTATTGCTGCTCAAGGGGGAATTAATGCGGCAAAAAATTATAAAAATGATGGAGATTCTGTTCATCGTCTATTTTATGAAACCATTAAAGGTGGTGATTATCGTGCGCGGGAATCGAATGTCCATCGTCTTGCAGAAATATCCGTTAGAATTATTGACCAGTGCGTTGCTCAAGGAGTTCCTTTTGCTCGTGAATATGGTGGTCTTTTAGATAATCGTTCCTTTGGTGGGACACAAATATCTCGTACTTTTTACGCTCGTGGTCAAACAGGGCAGCAACTTTTGCTTGGGGCTTATTCGGCCATGATGCGACAAGTGGCTGAAGGAAATGTGGAGATGTATCCACGCCATGAAATGCTTGAACTTGTTATTGTAGACGGCCATGCGCGTGGTATTATTGTTCGCAATTTAATTACTGGAGAATTCGAAGCACACAGCGCCGATGCTGTTGTGCTTGCTACGGGTGGCTACGGTAATGTGTTTTATCTTTCCACAAATGCAAAGGGGGCAAACACTTCTGCTATTTGGCGTGCACATAAAAAAGGTGCGTTTTTTGCGAACCCTTGCTACACACAAATTCACCCGACTTGTATTCCCGTTTCAGGCGATCATCAATCGAAATTGACTCTCATGTCGGAGTCATTGCGGAACGATGGTCGATGCTGGGTTCCTAAAAACTCCGGCGACAAACGAGCACCACATCTCATTCCAGAAGCAGAACGTGATTATTATTTAGAGCGTCGTTATCCGAGTTTTGGAAATTTAGTGCCTCGCGATGTGGCTTCCCGTGCTGCAAAACTTGAATGCGATAATGGTCGTGGGGTTGGAGACTCTAAATTGTCAGTGTATCTCGATTTTGCTGATGCAATAAAACGCCAAGGCGAAAATAAAATTAGTGAAAAATACGGAAATTTATTTCAAATGTACGAAAAAATTGCCGGCGAAAACCCTTATAAAGCTCCTATGCGCATTTACCCTGCAGTGCACTACACCATGGGAGGATTGTGGGTTGACTACAATTTACAATCAACTATTCCGGGTTTACACGTACTTGGTGAAGCGAATTTTTCTGATCATGGTGCGAACAGGCTTGGGGCTTCTGCTCTTATGCAAGGTCTTGCCGATGGTTATTTTGTTATTCCAACCACTCTCGCAAGTTACATTGGTGGCACCACATTGCCTAAGGTAACAACCGATCAACCGGAATTTAAAGAAGCTCTAAATTCTGCAAAAGAAGGCGTTACTAAACTCTTAAATATTAAAGGCAATAAAACGGTAGATGAATTTCATAAACAATTAGGGCACGTCATGTGGGATAATTGTGGTATGGGACGGAACAAAGCAGGCCTTGAAAAA
>JAZKEW010000107.1:0-6583 GCA_040386785.1 Bdellovibrionota bacterium | reverse complement strand
CTGCAAGAAATTCCAAAAATAGAAGAAGAATTCTGGCAAAATTTAAAAGTCACTGGGGATGCTCAAACATTGAATCAAGAACTTGAAAAAGCGGGTCGTGTGGCGGACTTTATTAAATTAGGTAAGCTTATGTGCCTTGATGCTCTTGAACGTAAGGAGTCTTGTGGTGGGCATTTTCGGGAAGAACATCAGACTCCAGACAACGAAGCAAAACGTGATGATGAAAATTTCTCCCACGTTGCCGCTTGGGAATATAAAGGAGAAGGCAAAGTGCAAGAACGACATGTGGAACAACTTAATTTTGAGTATTGCCATCCAACTCAGCGTAGTTATAAATAGAAATATAGGGTGAAAAAAATATGGAAAATACAGAGAAAAAAATGAAACTACACCTCAGGGTTTGGCGACAAAAAGATGCGCACGAGGCTGGAGAACTTGTTGATTATGATTTAGAAAATGTTTCTCCAGATATGTCCTTTTTAGAAATGCTCGATATTTTAAATCAAAAATTAATTAAAAGCGGAGAAGAGGCTATTGCTTTTGATCATGACTGTCGCGAAGGGATTTGCGGGGCGTGTTCTATGGTGATTGACGGAAATCCACACGGACCACAAACATCGACAACAGCCTGTCAATTGCATATGCGCAACTATCAAAATGGACAAACCATTGTCGTGGAACCCTTCAGGGCAAAGGCGTTTCCAGTTATTAAAGATCTTGTTGTAGATAGGAGCTCCTTTGACAGAATTATTCAAGCAGGTGGATACATTTCTGTTGGAACTGGCAGCGCGCCCGATGGTAATGCTATTCCAATTTCAAAAGAGAAAGCCGATTTAGCTTTTGATGCTGCTACTTGTATTGGTTGTGGTGCGTGCGTGGCGGCATGCCAAAATGGATCCGCAATGCTATTTGTGTCTGCAAAAGTCTCGCAATTTGCTCTTCTCCCACAAGGACAACCAGAAAGAACAGAACGCGTTGCAAAAATGGTCTTTCAAATGGATAGCGAAGATTTTGGTTCTTGCACAAATTTAGGAAGCTGTGCTGGTGCTTGTCCAAAAGATATTAGCCTTGAAAACATCGCTCGGTTGAATCGTGAATTTATGAGATCTATGATAGGTGGAAGAAAAAAATATCCAAACAGCACGCTAGCAAAACCTAGTATGCAAAATAATAGGCATTAATTGTGAAGACATTTCTTTCTCATTGTAAAGTATTTACGGCTGTTGTTTTTTTAGGCGCTACATTAAATTCTTGGGCGACTCAAAAAACTCACGTTCTTATTGTTGCTGATATCCTCCTTATTCTTATGTAGAAAAAAATAAACCAAACGGAATATATTTTAAAATTCTGCAAAAAATATTTGAAGATTTTGACAAAAAATATGAAGTTGAAATTAAACCACTTCCTTGGAACGAAGCCATTAATGAAGTAAAAAATGGCAGTGCATTTGCTGTTTATCCTCCATACAAGGTACCGAGCAGTAGGCCTTGGATGGATTATTCTGATCCAATTTTACAAGAAACTATAGCTGTGTTTTGCCAAGATATTGAAAAAAAATGGCCTCAGCAGTATTCAAACGCCAAAGTAGGAATGAATTTTGGCTTTGCTTTTCCTCCCTCAATTTTTAAAATTTTTCGTGAAAATAAAATGCAAGTATTTGCGTTTGACAATAATGAAATAGCTTTAAAATACCTTCAATTAAAAAAAATAGATTGTTACGTTAACGATCGTGATGCAGTTATTTACTCAAACAATCTTCTCCGTTTACCTCCATTAAAAGAGATTTCTACTTTAGCTCAAGAAAATAGTTATTTGGGTTTCTCTCAAAAATTTTCTTCTAAATATAAATTTAAAGATGATTTTATAAAGAATTTTAATACTCATTTGCAGAAAATAAAGGAGAATGGTACACTCAACTCAATAGTAAGTGATTTCCTTAAAAAAACTGAATGAGTGTTGTCTGAATGAATGAGAAAAAATTTTATCTAATTGTTCTCTCTATTTTAATACCAGCCTTTGCCTGCATCACATCCGACGCACAAGAAAGCAAAAAAACTCCTGCGCAAAAACTTGAGACGCAAAGCAAAAAATACCAAGATCTAGAGGCTTTTGCAAAAGCCTTGAATATTTTGGAGTCACAATATGTTGACCCAAGTGCAGTAGACTCAAGTGTGCTCATAGAGAAAGCCTTAAAAGGCATGGCCTCTGACCTCGATCCGCACACCATGTACTTATCTCCAAAACAATTTACGGAATTTAATTCGGATACCAGTGGAAAATTTGGTGGTGTGGGTATTATCGTTAATCCTGCCAATGGAAAACTAGAAATTGTTGAGGTTGTGGAAAATTCTCCCGCTCAAAAATCAGGAATTAAAGTTGGTGATATCATAACAAGCATTGATGAACTTCAGGTCAATGCAAAAACAATGGAAGAAGTTCTCGCAAAAATGCGTGGTCCAATTGGATCGCAAATTATTATTGAGTGCCTTTCAGCCGATCATACAGGGTCGGTCTTTCACAATAAAAAATTTATTTTACAACGGGAAATTATACGTACAAAAAGCGCTACTATGGACGAACTTTCTGAAGGTGTTGCCTATGCAAAGCTTTCTATTTTTCAAGAAGATGCTTCTGAAAGTCTTGGAAAAAAGTTGCGTCAATTTGAAGAAAAAAATCATGGAAATATTCGTGGTCTTATTCTTGACCTCAGAAATAATCCAGGCGGCTTGCTTGAACAGGCTGTTAAGGTCACAAATTTATTCATTGACTCTGGGATTATTGTCTCTACTGTGGGGCGAGATAAAAATAAACCAGAGGATGTGGAATACGCCGTAAAACGAAATACACTCCCTTATTTCCCTATGATTGTTTTGGTAAACGAGGGCACCGCGAGTGCGAGTGAAATTGTAGCTGGAGCGCTTCAAGATAGAGAGCGCGCCATTATTATGGGCACACAAACCTTTGGAAAAGGCAGTGTACAAAGCATTGTCCCGCTTCCAAATGGAGGTGCGTTTAAATTTACTATTGCGCGTTACTACACACCAAATGGAAGAAGCATTCAAGCAAAAGGAATTACTCCCGATGTCCCATTACTCTCTCAAAGTGTAATAAATAAAATTAATGCGGGTCAAAAAGAGTCTAAAACACGCAGAGAAGTGGATTTAGATAAACATATTGAAAGTAGAGATGAAGCATCAGCGGCTCTACTTCAGAAAAAAGAAGACTATCGTGAAATGTTGCGATGGCCTGCAAATTTAAAAGATGATTATCAAGTAAAAAGTGCTTATGCATACTTGAAAAGCATTGGTAAATATGCGCTTATTTTAGAAAAGAAACCTTAAATTTATTAGCCTGGATTAGTTTTAAGGTATTCCTGTGCAGGTATTTTTCCATTGCCAAAATCAATGACAACAACGTTACGCCCTGCTTCTTTTGCAAGATAAAGGCATGCATCGGCCCTTTTAATTGCTGCTTCTTTTGTGTCTTCATAGGAAGACAATAAGGTAACACCAATACTTGTTGTAACAAGAATTTTCTTTCCATCAAAAATATATTCATGTTCGTGAATTGTTGATCTAAATTTTTCAGCAACAAGTGTGGCTAATTTAGGGGTTGTTTCAAAAATAAGGACGAGCAGCTCTTCGCCGCCATATCTGCCAAGAATGTCAGAGCGTCTGCTCGTCTTTTTTAAAATATTTGCCGTTTCCTCAAGGACATAATCGCCAGCTTGATGGCCGTAGGTATCGTTCACATTTTTAAAGTTATCAAGGTCAAACATGAGAATTGCCATGGAAAGTTTGAGGTCATTATTTTTACATCGCGCAATTTCTTTTTCAATTTGAGCTTCAAAATATCTTCGAGTAAACAGGCCTGTCAGAGGGTCTGTGATAGACTCCAATGATTTATTTTTATACTTAGATTGCAAATTAGTTTCTGCAGTCACGTCCCTTAAGAGTAAACAGGCCCCAAGCATTGCTCCATCAGTGTCGTAATAGAGATAGCTGCTGATGATAAGTGTGAGCTCTTTTTGCTTCGTTACGTTCACTGCGGGGACTTCGTCAATCCTTGTTGGAGCGTGCGAAGTTAATAATTGATCTATGGCGGTTTGAGAAACTCCCGGCATGTGGGTTGTAATCATGCTGTCGAAATTACCAATTTTTCTAACGTCGACAGCTCTTAATTCAGCAATTTGACAGAAAGCGGAGTTAAACTTAAGAATTTTATGCTCCCGATTGATGAGCACAAAGGCATCTAGAAATAGTCGGGTAAAATCCTTGTGAAGTTCAAACTTTTCGATAAGCCGTGAATCAAGAACGTCTTGCTTCTCCAAAATCACACCTCACCGCGTTAAAAATACAAAGTATTCTTCTTCTAGCTCTTCGGTTTGAATTCCGCAATCTTCAGCGCCACAGATCGGGGGTAGGGGAACAGATTTTGGTGGCACATCTTTGGTTAAAATTAATTTTTTCTCTTCTTTACTACAAATTTCACAAATATAGTTTACAAAGAAGCTTTCAACCTTGCCTTTGCCAAGAAAACTCGGGATCATATTTATTTGCATAATGACGTCACCAGTACACTCTGCAAATACAATTTCCTTATTCTCCTCAAGACGTCTCAAAAAACTGACCCAAGCTCTGACTCCAAGGGAGTTAATGCTTTTCGCTTGAGAAAAATTAAAAATAATTTTTTTTTCATCTTTTATTTCACTGAATATGTGTTGAAACGTGAGTTCTGAGTCTTCATTAATGAGGCCCATCAAGGACACAACTCTCCCTTCAGGTATTTGAGATAACGAATATTCCACTGCAAGTACCTCCTTACCCAAATTTTATTTAGGTTATTATAGATTATCAATTTTTACAGAGAGTTAAATGATTTTGGGGAAAAATCTTGACATTGACCCAAATGGGCACTAGAAAATCTGTATTCATTTGCTCTTGTGGCGGAATTGGTAGACGCGCGCGACTCAAAATCGCGTTTCCAAAAGAAGTGGGAGTTCGATTCTCCCCGGGAGCACCATTGAGTTATTGTTGATAAATAAGAAGAAGTTCTTGCTTGGGAGATTAGCCCAACGTCTCCGCCCAAATTTTTCGTTGGGCGTTAGATTTATCAAGGATATCTTTCATCAATTACTGGGAGATTAGCCCAACGGTTTTTCATTCTAAGGCACCCTTTTTTCATTAATTCTTCCTATCATATTTTCCATTGTTTGAACCATCGGAGCCATCTGTTGAAAAGATGGTTGGTAGTAAGCCATTGTCATAGTGACCGTGCTGTGCCTCGCCATTTTTTGTACTTGTTGCACATCGTGACCAGAAGTTGCAAGCAAAGTAACAAAGCTGTGTCTTAAACAATGAGCCGATGTTTCTTTAATTCCTATCTTTTGGCATAGATAAACTAAATCTTTGCTAAAATTATTTGCGCTACGCGCTATTTTAGGAAATACAAAGTCTGACTTGCCTCGTCCAAAGCCCATTATTTCTAATTGAGCTGACCAATGTGCAAGCTTGTCTGCCACAGAATTTGGAATTGGAAGAATTCCATTTGAACCGCATTTTGCAGAATTTTGAACTTGCTTTGTTTTTAAGTTGAGAGTTTTATTCACAGCAATAGACCAATAAATTTCATTATTGTTTTTTGTTTGAATAACATCACCCCAAGTTAGTGCAGAAGCTTCACCTAAGCGTAGGCCAGATGAAATCAACAGTTCAACAAATAAGCCAAATTCAAAATTCTTTTGGTAGGATGCAGCCAGCAATGCTTTTATCTCGTCAATGGAACGAGCTTTATCTCGAATGTTTTGCTCAAATTTTTTCTTTTCTTTCACAAGTCGAGAAAGATTTTGACGAAACAAGGGAGCCTTAGCAGGATTGAGAAGAACAAGGCCCCGAATAAAACAATACTCAAAAAAAGAGCTTAACGCAGTTGCTAAATTCTTTATGGATTTTGAGGACAAAGGCTTTTCTCGTTTCATTTCTTTAACAGACACAATGAAAGACATTACAAGAGAATCTGTAATATCTTGAGGTTTGTATTTCTTAAAAAAAGGAAGAATGTAAAGCCTTACCATGTTTTCGTAGCGTTCATAGGTTTGGGGGCTATAAACAGAATCGCCATTTAAATTTTCCAACCATTTTGGAAACAGATCAGCACAAGTTAAAAAAGTTTCAACAGCTTTAGGCTCTTCCATGCTTTTTCGCCACACAAGGGCTTCGTCAACGGTTGCAAAAGTTTTAGAAATGCCTTTTCCGTGGAGGGTTAGTCGAGCCTCCCATTTTTCAATATCAGTTCGGTAGCGGATACCAGTTAAATTTGTTGGAGTTTGTAAACTCATAATAAAATCCTCTTTTTTAAGAGATTAAAAAGAGCACTTATTAACAATCTAACTGCAGAAAGCGTACACTTAAAGTTGAATTGGGTAATTATTCTGTTGTCAAACAACACAGCATTTATGCCATATTCAATGCTGGAGAGCATGGTTTTTAGAACTTTTGGCTCCCAGCATTTTCTACTCCTAATTTCAATTTTATTCAATATTACCCCCAAAGTATCTGTAAAATTACTATTTAAAAAGTGGCTT
>JAZKEW010000106.1:6089-10636 GCA_040386785.1 Bdellovibrionota bacterium | reverse complement strand
AATCACTGCCTTTGTGTGAAATATCAAGCAACACATTGGCTTCTCCACTTTTTTTAATTTCGCTATCTATCGCTCTAGCAACAATATCTCGCGGCGCAAGTTCCTTTAAAGGGTGCACTCCCTCCATAAAACGCTGACCATTTTTTGATGTTAAAATAGCTCCCTCACCGCGCAAGGCTTCTGTAATTAAAAAGTTTTTAACCTTCGGGTTGTACAAACATGTAGGATGAAATTGCATAAATTCTAAATTAGCAACTCGAGCACCTGCTCGCCACGCCATGGCGACGCCATCACCAGCGGCAACATCAGGGTTAGACGTATATAAGTAAAGTTTTCCATGCCCCCCTGTAGCAAGTATAGTGGCATGCGCGAGGAGCGCAAAAATAGAATTATTTTTTTCATCTAACACATAGGCGCCAAGCGCGCGGTTGCGAGAAAAATCGGGAGTAACTTTATCGGTGACAATTAAGTCTATAGCAGAGTGGTATTCAAGAAGTGTGACATTTTTATTTGCAGCGATTTTTGCGGCAAGGGCTTTTTGAAGAGCTTGGCCTGTCATGTCATCGGCGTGAATAATGCGACGAGCGCTGTGGCCACCTTCTCTTGTCAAATGATATTCGCAATCAATATTAGCGCTAGAATCGCTGGGAGTGAAGGAAACTCCGAGTTCAATGAGTTCGCGAATAGCACGAGGCCCCGCCTCTACAACTTTTTTAACAACTTGGGAATGGCACAAGCCAGCACCAGCGACAAGGGTGTCTTGTACGTGGCTTTCATAGGAATCTTTTTCGCTGAGTACTGAGGCAATCCCACCCTGCGCCCAGTTTGTGTTGCTATCAAACATGGATTCCTTACACAAAAGTGCCACTTTTCCAAGCGTAGATAATTTAAGAGCGAGGGTCGCTCCTGCAATTCCTCCGCCAATGATAAGGAAATCAAAATTTAAATTTTCTTTGGCATGAAGTGCTTTTTTCATTTTTTAAGCCTTTATAAGCAAAATTATCTAAATCACCAACGCTTGCAAGTCTTAACCTAAACTGCTTATACTCTCAACGCTACTGAGTTGTTTCCGTCTCAATAATGAAAGGATGATATGAAAAATAATTTTAAACTAGCCCTACTTTTTGCTCCGCTTATTGTTGGGGCTGCTCTAGCTCTATCCTCTTGCTCCTCGTCTGTTCAAGGCGATTACGGTGATCCCAACCAAGCTCAAATTCTTGATGACAAGTGGAATCCAACCGATGCGACTTTGACTGTTAGCAAAATGGTAAAAGACATGGATACTGCAGCTTGGATTGTGAATTGGCGTGAAGATGCTCACAAAAAACCAACCGACAGACCCTTTGTACTTGTTGACGATATGGAAAACCGCACAAGTGAAATCATCGACACCAAAGCTTTGTTTGAAGACCTGCGCTCGCAAATTTTAAATGATGGTAAAGTTCGCTTTATTGATGGGGCTCTCCGTCAAAAAATATTAGGCGAGTATAAATACCAACAGTCTGGCACAGTGGCTAAAAAAGAAGTGAAAGGTCCTGGCAACCAACATGGTACTGACTTCTTCTTGTCAGGCGCTATTTCAAGCATCAATTCTCAACAAGGCGGCAAAAGCTCCGTGCAATATCAAATTGAAATGAAGCTTACAAATATTTCAACTGGCGAACTTGTTTGGAGCGGGATTGAAAAAATTAGAAAGAATTTTAAACGTAGCAGCGTAGGGTGGTGAATATATGTCTAAATCATTTGTCAATAAAGATGATCTCCTTAAAGAAGTAAAAGAGGGAATGGAAAAAAGTATTCGTTCTCTTCAAACCGACTTGCAAAAGCTCAGAACAGGAAGAGCATCTCCTTCAATTCTTGATGACGTTCGCGTTGATTCCTACGGTTCGCAAATGCATTTGAGCAAGATTGCTACTGTGGCAGCTCCTGAAGCGCGCCTCATTACGGTAAACCCTTTTGACAAAAGCTTGTTGACGGCCATTGAAAAAGCCATTCTTGTTTCTGGGTTAGGATTAACTCCAAATAATGACGGGAAAGTCATTCGTATTCCTATTCCTGCACTGTCTGAAGAACGTCGAAAAGACATTGCAAAACAAGTGAAAAAAGTTGGGGAAGAAGCCAAGGTGGCCGTGAGACATCATAGACAAGAAGGGAACGCCTCTTCTAAGTCTTCTCAAAAGGATCAAGGTTGGTCTGAAGATCAAGTTAAAAAAGCGAACGACGACGTGCAAAAACTCACCGATTCTTACATCAAAAAAGTCGATGAAATTTGCGCTGTGAAAGAAAAAGAAGTGCTGAGCCTGTGATCACTTGATCTTTGCAAGGAGATGAGTTAATAGGTTGCCCACTATGCGGATGTGGTGAAACTGGTAGACACGCACGTTTGAGGGGCGTGTGCGCAAGCATGGCGGTTCAAGTCCGCCCATCCGCACCATTTGTTTATATATCCCTTATGGACAATTCCTCTGGTGTGTCCGTATAAGTGCCATATATTTCTTGCCTATAATATCCTTATGTCCTAAGTTCAATATCAGGTTGCGCGTGTGCTCTCTCAGAATGCTTGTGTGATTTATAAAAATTTAAAAATTAGATTCGAGGTTGTGTAATAATGGGATTTGTGGAAATTATTCTCCTTGTAGGAGTTGTTGTTGCCGTTGCTGCTCTCGCTTTTTTAGGCGTGCACGCCATTAACATGCGTGCTCTTACAAAAGAATTAAAATTAAAACATGAAGATGCAGAAAAAAGAATAGAAGAAGCTCGCAAGCAAGCCGATGGGCTCGTTAAAAAAGCGCTCAGAGAAGCAAAAGACCTAGCACTAAATGAAGGTCGAGATTTTGAACGCATTCAAAAAGAAAAAAATCTTGAAATTAAAAAATTTGAAGAACGCATTCAAAAACGTGAAGAAGTCATTGAAAAAAAATCAAAACAATTAGAACAAAAAGATTCAGAAATAAAAAATAAAGAAGAGTTCCTTGAAAAGGAATTTAAAAAGGTAAAGGAGAATTTAGAAAAGTCGGAAAGTCATCTGGAAGAAAGTAAGCTTAGACTTGAGTCTGTAGCAAAACTTTCTCTTGAAGAAGCCAGAGAACAACTCAAAAAAAGCATTGAATCTGAAGTGCGAAAGGCAGCCAGTGGAGAAATTCGTGTTGCCGAAGAAGAAGCACGAAAAGTGGCTGAAGACAGAGCTCGCAGCATTATTGCAACATCCATTCAGCGCCTTGCCAACGAGTTTGTCACCGACTCCACCGTTTCTGTTATTTCTCTTCCAACCGACGACATGAAAGGCCGAATTATTGGTCGTGAGGGTCGTAATATTCGCGCTATTGAGCAGGCAACAGGAGTGGATTTAATTATTGACGACACCCCCGAGGCCATTATTATTTCATGCTTTAACCCAGTGCGTCGTGAAATTGCAAAAACAGCCATTGAACGCCTCGTAGCCGATGGCCGCATTCACCCTGCTCGTATTGAAGAAGTTGTGCAAAAAGCCCGCAGCGAATTCGATCAAATGATTAAAGAAGCCGGTGAACGTTCCTCCTTTGACTCTGGAATTACTGGCTTGCACCCAGAAGTTGTTGTTGCCCTTGGCCGCTTAAAATACATGGCAACAGGCGGACAGTCTGTTTTACAACACTCTATTGAAACAGCGCAAATTGCAGGAATTCTCGCCGCAGAATTAAATTTAAATGTCCGTTTGGCAAAACGAGCAGCACTTTTGCATGATATTGGAAAAAGCCTAGACGAAGAAGTAGAAGGAAATCACTCACAAGTTGGCGCGCAATTTCTACAAAAATTTGGTGAAGCTCCTGAAGTTGTTGAGGCTGCAGCAAAACACCACCAAGAATATATGCACGGAGTGAGTCCTATTGCTGTTATTGTGCAAGCAGCAAATGTTTTAAGTAATTTTAGACCTGGAGCACGCAAAGAATTTATTGAAAAATCTATTTCTCGATTGCAGGACATGGAATCAACTGTTCTTGACTTCGAAGGGGTTGAGCAAGCGTATGTTATCAGATCAGGCCGTGAAGTCAGAGCAATGGTGCAGCCGACAGTGTTTGATGACGAAGCTGTGACTCTGCTTGCAAAAACAGTGGCAAAAAAATTGCGTGAAGATTTAAATCAATCAGGGAATATTAAAGTCACCCTAATACGTGAACAACGAGCGACTCACCTTGCAAAATAATATTCAACTTTATACCTACAATGAAGAGAATTTTTACACATCCTTTCCCACCTTAATGTCTGCTAATACTATAAAAATACTTATGATTGGCGACATCATGGGAAGGCCTGGTAGGCAGATTGTCAAAAAAATTCTTCCACAATTAAAAACCACAGCTCAGTTAGATTTCGTGACCGTTAATGGTGAAAATCTGGCTGGCGGCTTTGGCATCACAGAAAAAATATATGACGAACTGTGTCATGTTGGCGTAGATTTTTTTACCATGGGAAACCATTGGAAAGACAAGCAAGACATACATATATTGCGACGAAAATACAAAAATATTGTTTTACCACACAATATAACTGGTGTGTCTGGCATAGAT
>JAZKEW010000106.1:0-6079 GCA_040386785.1 Bdellovibrionota bacterium | reverse complement strand
GCACCATGTGAGCATTAATGTCATTAATTTAATGGGCAACTTTGCCATGAAGGATGACTACAAAAACCCATTCGATTTTTTAATCCATGAAAAAGAAAATTTTATTGAAAAGCAAAAATCAGGTTCTCATATTATTATTGCTGATATTCATGCAGAAGCAAGCTCCGAAAAACAGGCTATTGCTTGGCTGTATGACGGAATTTTAGCCGCTCTTATTGGAACGCATACACATACTCCTACAAGTGATGAACGCATTACAGAAAAAGGGACGGCATTTATATCCGATGTTGGAATGACGGGTTCATATAATAGCGTTATTGGTATGGATAAAGAACTGATTATAAAAAAATTATCGAATCCTGGGACAAAAGCACCACATGAGGTCGCGAGTGGTGATGTGTGGTTTTGTGCTTTTTTGGTGGAGGTGAATCCAAAAACGAATTTGGCGCAAGCTTGTTATAGACTGCAGTGTAGAACTTCTTCCTTAAATTCGAAAGAGTGTTGGTTGGTGTCAAGACTTTCAATGAAGTAAATATGATAAAACACGGGAGTTTTGGTTAGACGTTAGACATTTAAACAACCAAATTTTGCTAGAGAGGTCTTTTCCGGAACAAAGGTCACCTTATATTTCCGTTTTCTACCCTGCAACAAAGCGATCAAAAATTTGTTAAGATGAGAGGAGCGAAATTACGCAGCATACAGTTCAATTTCAAGTGGCTTTGATGTTCTCGATAAATGCTTTAAATCTTCAATTATACTAATTGGCAATGAATTTGTCTCCGCTGCAATCATTTGTAAGCGTAATAGGATTTCGGTGTTGTAATCCATACCACTTAACTTATTTTCTTTGTTTTCCCATTGAGAAATAACAGAATGATTTGACATATTTAACCATTTAGAAAATTCAACTTGTGTTTTTCTAAGATATTTGCGGATAAATCGAATTTCATCTCCTGTAAAACGACTTTTTTTCTCTGAAAGAGCATTAAAAACGATTTTTTGTAGTTGTTTCATATTAGGGGACGGCACCTTTTCTCCGTTAGGCAATTCAATAAAAGGAGGGTTTAATAAGTAAATTCTAAACCCTAGTTCATCATATGGGATCAATTTATTTTTCACTTCTTCCTCCAATAATTACGACTGTGACAATTCCCAAATCTTGGGTCTTTAACAAGACGATAATAACTCTGAGAAGCGCGCGTTATCAATACATTTGCCTTCTAGCGCATAGCTCCAACATTCTAGCTCTTCATCAAAACGATCACGTATTTTAACTCGTCTTCCTTTTTCTAAAACATTTTCTATGTCCATAGCGGACACATCTCGTTCCTTACACCGTTGACGAGCATGCCGAAGGATAGTGTATTCACCAGTTTGAGTTGCATGTTTAATTCTTGCTAGAACAATGCCCTCATCATCCTTTGATGCTTTCTTTGGCATCCGTTCCTCCTAAATGTTATTTAGTAACAATAGACATAAATTTCCACAGACATTTTTTTTTGGAGATATTAAGCTAAAACTTCGTAACTCTTCTCAATTACTTGTTTAAATTCCGGTGAAATGGCATTCCAATCTAAAACATCTACCCTGTACGGCAAATCAGATTCCTCAAAATCACTTTTTATAGAAGACAAAACTCCAAAATCAATTTTATTTGGAGTAACAAGCGCTAAATCAATATCCGAAAATTTTTTAAACTTACTCGTAATACGAGAACCAAAAACACGTACTTCACAATTAGGTAAATATTGATGAATAATATTTTTTATAATTTCAAGTTCTTTAGTAGAAGCATTAATCATTTTTTTGCTCTAGAGCAGAGAGAAGAAATTGAGCTTCCTGTAAAAAACTCTCTGTATAAGTTAATATTTCATTTGATACTTCAACATCATAAGTGTGCGATGTTTGGTTTCGCATTTCATGAAATTTAGTCCAAACTTCAAAGTCACGAATAAGACCAAATTCACCCGCATGACGAAAAAGCTGCTTGCGGCTGACATTTGTGCTGAGTACTTGGCTTGCATTATTTTCAAGCCATCTCTTCATAAATTTCCAGCATAACTCGTATGTAAATTCAAAGTTTTGAATCACACCTGCGCTAAGAAGTTCAATTTCTAATGATGTCATGGTGGGGTACTGGACTGGTAATGTTTTAGAAAATACAAGAGCTCTTTCAAGAGAGAGAATTGATTTTTTTAAACTTGAAAGGTCTAGAGTCATAGCCACATCCAATAAAAAATTATCCTAAAAATAAGGCACTCATTGGATCTTCAAAATACAGCTTTAATGTTTTTAAAAACTCAGACCCGACAGCGCCATCAATCACCCTATGGTCGCAGCTTAATGTGAGCTTCATGCGTTGCTCCACGCCAATTTCGCCATCATCGTAAGCCACAGGAGTTGCAATGGTAGAACCAACAGCAAGAATAGCGGCCTGTGGTGGGTTGATAATAGCCGTAAATTCTTCAATTCCACTCATGCCCAAATTACTTATGGAAAAGGTGCCGCCCGCATAGTCGGAAGGTTGCAACTTGCCATCTTTTGCAATTTTAACCAGGCGCTTTGTTTCTTGCGCAATTTGTATAATATTTAGTTTGTCAGCATGGCGCACAACAGGGGTCATTAAACCATTTGGAAGTGCAACAGCCACACTCATATGGACATCACGATATTGTTCAATAAAGTCTTCTTTCCAAGATGCATTGATAGCTGGATGGCGTTTTAGCGCACGAGACGTAAGGAAAATAACAACATCATTAACAGAAAATTTTTCTTCAGCAGAAAGTTTTGCAACAGTGTCCTTGCGCCAGTTTAAAAGATTTGTCATGTTCACGCTTAAACTTAAATAAAAATGCGGTGCGGTGTTCACACTTTCACAAAGCCTGCGTGCAATAGTTTTACGCATATTGGTAAGAGGAATTCTTTCCACTTCTGCTGCCGCGTATGTCGACACTGTTTTTGCCGTTGCTGTGCTTGAAGCACTGTCTAAGTCACGTTGAATAATTCTGCCGTTGGGTCCACTTCCACTCAGTGTTTTTAAATCAATGCCTTTGTCGGCTGCAATTTTTTTAGCAAGAGGGCTGGCTTTTACAAGTTCATTGCTTTGAGCCTGTGTTTGCTGAACAGTTGGTGCCGTTTTATGAACAACTTTGTCTTGATTAGCAACCTGTTTTACAGATGATTTTTTTTCATTATATTTAGCAATTACATCTTCCCATTTTTCATCTGCTTTTCCAATGACAGCAATAGGTGCTTGCAAGGCGCACTTTCCACCATCTCCCACTAAAATTTTAAGCAACACACCACCACTGGGCGCTTCATATTCCATAGTGGCTTTGTCTGTTTCAATTTCAATAACAGGAGACCCTGCTGAAATTTTGTCGCCTTCTTTTTTTAACCAACGTGCAATTGCGCCTTCTTTCATGGTGTCTGAAAGCTTAGGCATTTCCATAACTGTTGCCATAGTCTAAATTCCTTTAGCTGTACTATTATTTATACATCACTCGCTTTATAGCTTCAATTGTTCTCTCTGCTGTTGGCAAAGTTTCATGCTCTTGTGCTTCATTGTAAGACATAGGAACAAAGTGATTTGTCACTCTTTCTGGTGGAGCATCCAAATAATCAAAGCATTCTTTCACAACTCTATCAACAATGTGACAGCCAAAAGATGCAACACCCCAACCCTCTTCCAACACGACAAGACGATTTGTTTTTCTCACAGAATCAAAAATTAAATTTTCGTCTAGAGGCATTAACGTACGAGGATCAATAATTTCAACTTGAATGCCTTCTTGTTCAAGTTGTGCAGCCACATCAAGGGCAAGGTAAACCATTTTATTCCAGGCAACTAAAGTAACATCGCTCCCTTGGCGTTTAATATCACCCACGCCAATTGGAATAAGGTACTCACCATCGGGCACTTCGCCTTCTTTGCCGTATAGCATTTCGCTCTCTAAAAATAAAACCGGGTTGTCGTTGCGAATGGCAGACTTCATAAGGCCTTTGGCATCGGAAGGAATAACGGTGCTAATAATAATAAGGCCAGGACAATTCACAAGCATGTGATCAACACACTGACTATGTTGTGCGCCAAGCATGTGCGCTGCACCGTGAGGACCGCGAATAACCATAGGAACTTTGTATTGCCCAGCAGTCATGTACAACATTTTAGCCGCGTGGTTGATAATTTGGTCAAAAGCTTGAATGGCAAAGTTCCAGGTCATCATTTCAATGATTGGACGTAGGCCACACATAGCAGCACCAACTCCAAGTCCAGCAATGCCCGCTTCAGAAATAGGAGAGTCGACAACACGCATAGGACCAAATTGCGCGAGCATTCCTTTTGTTACCTTATAAGCGCCGTCATATTGAGCCACTTCTTCGCCCATAATAAAAATATTTTCGTCGCGTTCCATTTCTTCGGTTAAAGCTTGTCTAAGTGCTTCTCTTAAAGATATTAATGTCATCGTTTTTATTCCTTTTACACAAGAACATGAGAGTAAAGTTCATCCACAGGAGGCTCTTCTGATTCCTCAGCAAAGCTCACTGCAGCCTCAACTTGGTCTGCAATTTCTTCTTCAAATTTTTCAAAATCATCTTCTTGAAGAGCTTTTTTCTCCAACAAAATATTTTTTAAGATAAGCAGACAATCTCTCAAACGTTCTTTTTCCACTTCTTCTTTTGTTCTGTAATTTCCAGGATCGGAAACTGAGTGGCCACGGAAACGGTAAGTTGTCGCTTCCACTAAAATAGGTTTACTTGTTTTGCGTGTCTCTTCTATTATTTCTTGCATTTGTGTGTAAGTATTTACAACATTATGGCCATCAATAACTGCTTGTCGCATGTTGTAACCCTTTGCTCTATCCGCAAGTGATTGCAACTTACAAGTTCTTGAAATAGCGGTACCCATGCCGTACAAATTATTTTCAATAATAAAAATACAAGGTAAATCCCAAATTGCAGCCATATTCAAAGCTTCATGAAATTGCCCCTGATTAATAGCGGCGTCTCCCATGTAACAAAGGACTACGAGATCTTCTTTTTTATATTTTATTTTCCAACCAGCTCCTGTTGCCAAAGGCACTTGCCCACCAACAATACCGTGGCCGCCCATAAAGCGAAGTTTCTCGGAAAACATGTGCATAGAGCCACCTTTGCCGCGCACACAGCCTGTTACCTTACCAAGAAGTTCTGCAACCATTTCGCCAGGATTCATTCCTAGAATAACTGGCATAACGTGGTCGCGGTAAGCGGAAATCACGTAATCTTGGCCCTTGCGAATTGCGTTTAAACAGCCCACAGCAACTGCCTCTTGACCAATGTAAAGATGGCAAAATCCACTAAATTTTTGCTGAGCGTAAAGTTGTCCAACGCGTTCTTCTAGGCGTCGCCCCAGAAGCATTTGTTTGTAAAAATCAACCAGCAGTTGATTTGAAAGATTCGTCTGCATAACAATACTCCAAAATTCTTCAGAAACTACGAACAAGAACACCAAAAATAGAGTTCAGTCTTGTAAAAATTCAGACCTAACCTAAGCTAGAAATAGTTTATTCGCAAGTTGTGTACTGAAAAAATAAGTTTTAAAAATACATCAATTTCATACAATAAACAGAACCGCCCGACTTAATAAACTCCGATGTATCAACTTCAATAGGAACAAAACCGTGTTGCTTTATTAGCTCCACAGCTCGCTTGTTGCCTTGTTGTATTATGACGTGTGTTTCATCGGGACAATGCGCATTGCACGCAAACCCAGGGGAATCGGCTTCTGATAGAGGCACTTCCAGTAAATTTGAAAAAAGAGCCTGCAAAAGTTCGTAACCAGCAGCAGTAAAAGCTTCTTTGCAAACAAGCGCTGTTGTGGAATTTAAAACACTTAGACACGTATCCAAATGATAAAATTTTGGGTTTTTAAGCTCAAATATTGCAATGGGCGTGTTTGTTACTTTAGTTAATATTGGATAAATACTTTTATTTGTTCTAAAGCCATACCCACCTAAAATAAATTTTGATCGTCCAAGCCAAGAGACATCACCCATACCTTCAAAAGAATTATTTTCTGAGCGTTTTATTAAAGTAG
>JAZKEW010000105.1:0-5436 GCA_040386785.1 Bdellovibrionota bacterium | reverse complement strand
TATTTACGTCAAACCTATGCTACGCCCGAATCCTGGTTTTTATGGTGATGTTGGAAAAGCATCGACTATTGTTTCTCCAAATGGACAACTCTTTACTTCGCTTGAGGGTTCACCTTCAAGTGAAGCACCGCCAAAAAATTATTGCAAAGGTGGCGCTGGGGGCTTAAACGGCATTGGAGGTAAGGCGGGGAAATTTCCATTCCAATCAGAGCACCTCCCAGCTGCTGGCGGGGATGGTAATATTGGGAAACCGGGGTCAGATAAAAAAATGACTCAAGAGAGGCCTATTGCCGTTGTTCCCGGGCAAACTTTGACAATAAATATTGGAGCTGGAGGCGAATTCGGCGAGGGTGGGAAAGGTTTACCAAATAGAGGTTGCCCCCGAGACAAGGCTGAGCAAGAATTCGACCATAATCATTGTGGCGGGAATGGAACTGACGGTAAACCAGGAAACAAAGGGACACAGGGCTACTTGAGGATGCGTTGGGTACAATAATTTTTAGTATATTTATCCGTGTGGTTCTAGCATTTTTTTAGGATCAACCCATTCATCAAATTGAGCTGTCGTTAAGTACCCAAGCTCAATCGCAGCTTCTTTCAATGTGGTTCCTTCTTTGTGTGCTTTTTTTGCTATGGCAGCCGCTTTATCGTAGCCAATATGCGTATTTAATGCCGTGACAAGCATGAGAGATTTTTCCATAAGCTCTTTAATTTTTACTTCATTCGCCTTAATTCCTTCTGCACAATGTTCATTAAATCCTAAAAAGCTGTCAGCTAGTAGGCGGATAGAATGCAATACATTGTGAATAATGACAGGCTTAAACACGTTCAACTCAAAATTCCCTTGGCTACATGCAAAAGTACAAGCAACGTGGTTTCCCATGACCTGGCAACAAGCCATTGTTGCTGCTTCGCTTTGAGTTGGATTTACTTTTCCTGGCATGATGGAGCTGCCCGGTTCATTTTCTGGAATAGAAATTTCTCCAATGCCACAGCGAGGCCCACTTGCAAGCCAGCGCACATCATTTGCAATTTTCATAAATGCTGTGGCCGTCGTATTTAACGCCCCCGATAAGGTAACAAGGGCTTCTTGACCCGCCAGTGCTTGGTATTTATTAGGTGCTGTGACAAATGGAATTTTGGTTAATTCAGAAAGTTTTTTAGCAATACCTGGGGCGTATTTTTTATGAGAATTTAGGCCTGTTCCTACGGCTGTGCCGCCCGCAGCCAATTCGTAAATCATAGGCATGGCGTTTAAAACAACTGTTTTGCACATCTTTAATTGCATGGACCAGCCACTCACTTCGTTGCCAAGAGAAAGAGGGGTGGCGTCTTGTAAATGCGTGCGGCCAATTTTAATGATATTTGCAAATTCTTGAGATTTTTTATCGAGTGTTGCAATAAGTTTATCGAGTGCTGGAATAAAACTTTCATGGATGGTCATAGCTGCAGCGACGTGCATGGCTGTTGGAAAACTATCATTTGTACTTTGGCCACGGTTGACGTCATCGTTGGGGTGAACTGGGCTTTTGCTTCCCACGACACCGCCAGCTATTTCGATAGCTCTGTTTGAAATAACTTCATTGAAATTCATGTTGGTTTGAGTGCCTGACCCTGTTTGCCAAACGACCAAGGGAAAGTGCTGATCGAGTGTGCCACTAATAACCTCATTGGCGGCCTTTGAAATAAGATCGCTTTTTTCTTTTGAAATTTCTCCCAGCTCTGAATTAACTTGTGCAGCAGCTTTCTTAACGAGCCCATAAGCTTGAATAAATTCACGCGAAAATTTTTCTCCACTAATTTTAAAATTTTGAAAACTCCGTTGAGTTTGAGCTCCCCAATATGCATTTGAAGGAACTGCAATTTCCCCCATACTGTCTGTTTCTATACGAGTTGATGACATAGTAAAATCTCCTTTGTTGAGTTACAATTGAGGCATGGACAGATATTCCAATCCATACACTTTATAGATGTGTAACAGGATTGCCGCAAGTTATAGAGCTTACTTGAGATCGTATTAAAGCAGGGATGAATAGGGCCGATATGCTATTTAATAAAAATTTCGGAGAAATTGAATGGAAGTCGTTGTTAATAATGCCTCAGTGGAATTTTCAGGTTTGCTGAATGAAGATTCATCACCTGAACTTATAGTGCAAGCCCTACAACAAGCCATAAGAAATACGACAGATGGAATTGTTTATATTGATTTTTCTGGCGTAAAAAGGGCAAATTCTTGCGGAATCTTGACTTGGTACAAAGCGTTGGAAATGACAAGAGGAGAATTTGTTTACGTTAAAGTGCCTAGGTGGCTTGTTGAACAATTTAACATTAGTGATTTTTTAAATGAAAACACAAGTGTACAGAGCATTGAAGCCAATTTTTACTGTCCACAAAACGATACTCATGAGAGTTTGCTTCTTGTGTTGGGAAAAGATATTCCCATTTTGGAAAATTACGATTCTTTTAATCTTACGTTGAAAAATAAAGATGGCCTTGATTTAGAAATGGATTTTGAACCAAGTGAATATTTTTATTTTATTTCTTCTAGTTATGAGAAATTTAAGAGGAGCACAACAACTTGAAGGTCTTGTGTTTTTTGCCAGATTCTTTGGCCTTTCAAAATAAACTTGGGATGTTAACTCGATCCGCAGGTGTCAATTTTCAGCCATGTGAAAATGAAGCTGAAGTTTGTTTGTTCGCTGAAAAAGAAGTGGATAAACATTTTTTTCTTTTTGCCGACTCCAAAAATTCTTCCTTCATATTCAATTTTTCAAAACTGTACCCTGAATGTGAAATTGTGGTTATTTTACTCGACCCTCTTCAACAACAAATGCATAATTTTTTAGATAGAGATAATATTGGTTCATTTGTGGCAACTCATGGTGGCGAATTCGATGCAAGAGAGCTTCTGTTATTGTTAAAAAAATTTCAATCTAAAAAAGGTTTAAGACTGGATAAACATTTAAATTTTCCAGCAATATTTAATGAAAAAAAAATTATGAATTCCCAAGATAAAAAAAATGCGCTTACTCTTTTAGAAGGATTTATTTTAAAAATAGGTGGAGATACTCTAAGAAATCAACAATATTCGCAACGAATTTGTGACTTAGCAGATGAATTATTATTAAATGCCGTGTATGACGCAAACCCACGCTTAAAATCTTCGTCTAGAAGTCAACCATTTCAATTGAATGCAAGTGAAGCCATTAAAATAAAATGGGGGTTTGATGGAGAGATTTTTGGTCTTTCTGTCATCGATCCATTTGGAGCTCTTAGTCGTCAATCTGTTATGAAGCATTTAGATGGGAGACAGAAAAGAGATCCGTTTTCCGTTCGTTTTGACGGTGGATTAGGGATTAAACTTATATATGAACGTTTGCACCATTATATTGTGAACGTCCATGAAAATAGCATGACAGAAATTATATGCTTATTGCGCTTTGATAAGAGATTTAAAGATTTTGATCTCAGATTGAGAAGTTTTCACTACTTCCGAGTCGAGGATTGAACACAAAGCATGAGTATAGAATTTACCAAAAATCTCGACGTTGATTTGGCGGCACAAATTCTAAAAAATGTTTCCACTGGGCTCGCTTTATTTGGTTCAACTCACCTTGATTTACGTTGGTGTAACGCCACATTTAAAAAACAAACATGGTTTGGTGTTGCTGGGAGGCATGCTTTAAAAGTTAGTATTGATGATTTGTTTGATAAAAAAGATCACAAACTCATCCATGATTTGTTTCATATTGCCCTATCATTAGGTCAAGCCTACGATTTTCAAAGACAGGTTAAAAGGGGGCCCGTAGGCTCATTTCCTGCTGAAATAAAATTACATAAAATTGTTCTGCCCGATGAAGAAGTTTTAGTTTGTATTGAAATACTCGATTTAAGTATTTCAAAAATGTATGAAGAGCTTCAAAATACAGACTTGCAAATACGAGAAAAAATGGCTGACCTCATGGCTGCCCAAGCTGAGCTTCACCACTCAGTGAGAATGAATACAATTTCAGAAGTTGGCTCAGACATTGCTCATCAATTGATAAATCCAATTACAATGTGCAGAGGCATTCTGGAAACACAAATTCTTCCCACATTAAATGCTCAACACAGCATTGAAGATATGAATCAAGCATTAAAATATATGAGCGATATTCAAGATCTTGCCATTTGGTTTAGAAGATTCTCCGATCCAAAAATATCTGAAACTCAAGTTTCAAGAATTACTCACCTGGTAAATGATGCTCTTATGCTCAATGTCAACCGTTTTACCACACAAGGAATTACCTATAAAATTAAAAGAGACGAAAATTTTAATCCGTCTGTTCTTGTAAATCCAATTAACTTTATTATGTGGTTAAATGCGTCGTTTTCTGAGTTATCAAATGTGATTTCGCAACGCACTAAAAGCATTCACATTAATATTTGTGGCGATGATGACTCCGTTAAAATTTCGATTCAATGCGAGTGTGATCCGGCTGAAAAGGAAAAAGCATCAACTTTAACGCTAGAAAAATTTGCAAAAAAAATGCCTGGTACGGCTAAATTTGAATCGAGTATTCAAGAAGAAAATATCTTGTTTAGCTTGTTTTTAAACACTTTTAAGGAAGAAGATTTTACAGAAGAGGAAGAAGAAGTTGCTCGTGTTGAGAAAAATAAAAGTGATGTCAAATTTTCTTCTGTAGAAAAGCCATTAGTTTTTATAGTTGATGACGAAGAGGATATCAGGCGGCTTATCAAACGAGCAATGAAACAGTCTGGTTGGGAGACCATTGAGGCCAAAGATGGCATGGAAGCGTTGGAGTATTTTCAACTATTAGAAAAAAAATCTATTGCCAATCGAATTGTTGTCATTATTTCGGATGTGAGAATGCCGCGCATGACAGGCCCTCACTTTCTTGTCGCTTTGAGAGAAGCGAAAATGCAAATTCCTTTTATTTTCTTTAGTAGCAATATTATTGATAAAGGTGAAGGCGGGTTTAAGTATGAGAATGTCTATTATTTAACAAAAGAATCTGGTTTGGAAGAGCTTAAAAAGCTTGTTGGTCAGTGTATGCCAACTCAAAACAGTCTTTAATTAGGAGGCTTTAAGTATTCTATATGGCAAATGAGTCAACGCAAAATGCTCCAAAAAAGGGAGAGAAGGCACGTGCTGCAAATGAGTTGGAACTGTTGAAATTGATTCTTGATTCTAATCCAAACCTGAAGAAAAAAGTGATTCGCTTTATGCAAAAAAATTATAGTAAGGCGATTGCGCATAGTTCTAAATGACTTTGCTAGATTTTATTTCCACAGGCATGAAATTGGTCACTAGGCTGTCAAAATGTATGGAAATATAAGTTAATAATACATAAAAATATTAGTTATAACCCATATTTTCGCGATCTTTTAGAGAAAACTGAATATCCTTGGAGTTAAAGAGAACAGGCTAAACTC
>JAZKEW010000104.1:0-17719 GCA_040386785.1 Bdellovibrionota bacterium | reverse complement strand
CCCTGGCGTTATTACTCCTAGTGCAAAATGCAAAATTGGAATTATGCCAGGCCACATTCACTTGGCTGGTCGAGTTGGAATTGTGAGTAAGTCTGGCACACTAACCTATGAGGCTGTTGGACAAACCACTGCATTAAATATTGGACAATCTACTTGCGTTGGAATTGGTGGAGACCCCATCACAGGGACAAGTTTTATTGACGTTCTTGAAATGTTTGAAAAAGACAAAGATACAGACGCTGTTATTATGATAGGTGAAATTGGCGGGAATCTTGAAATAGATGCCGCACAATGGATTAAACGCAATATGAAAAAACCCGTTGTTGGCTTTATTGCTGGTCAAACTGCACCAAAAGGCAAACGCATGGGCCATGCTGGCGCAATTATTAGCGGAGGGAAGGGGACTGCAGCTGAAAAAATCGAGGCTATGAAATCCTGTGGTTTGCATGTTGCTATGAGCCCTGGTGATTTAGGAATTACTATGAAGAAGGCACTTGGTCTTTAATATTTCTCTGACGCGAACTAGAAATGAGTAGGAATTAAGAATATGGAAAAATTGCGCACCCACACCTGTGGTGAATTAACAATTAAAAATGTGGCTCAAACTGTTACTTTAATGGGCTGGGTGAACACAAAACGCAACTTGGGTGGACTTGTTTTTATTGATCTTCGTGATCACTATGGCATCACTCAAGTCGTCATTAAGCCAGAACTTAATTCCTTTCACGAAGCTACGGATGTGCGTCCAGAGTCTGTCATTCAGATAACCGGCCAGGTGGTAAAAAGAGAATCTGCAGTAAATACCAAAATATTAACTGGAGAAATTGAAATTGTAGCTTCTAGTTTTAGGGTTGAGTCTGCCAGTGAAATTTTACCTTTTCCCGTGGGACACAATCCAAAACAGGAAAGCGACGATACTCGTTTAACTTACAGATACCTTGATTTACGTACAGAAAAAATGCACAAAAATATTTTGTACCGTTGTCAGGTTATTAAAACCATTCGTGAAAAAATGCACTCACTTGGCTTTAACGAATTTTCTACACCAATATTAACGAGCAGTTCCCCAGAAGGTGCGCGAGATTTTCTGGTTCCAAGTAGACTGCATCCAGGGCAATTTTATGCACTTCCGCAAGCACCACAACAATTTAAACAACTGTTAATGTGTGCCGGATTTGATAAATATTTTCAAATAGCACCTTGCTTTCGCGATGAAGACCCCCGCGCCGACAGAGCTCCTGGTGAATTTTATCAGCTCGATGTAGAAATGAGCTTTGTCACTCAAGAAGATGTTTTTTGTGTTGTTGAAAATTTAATGAGTGGTTTATTTGAAAATCCGAGTTTAAGCAGTAAAAAATTTGCTCCTTTGTCTTATTTTGAAACAAAATATGTAAAATCAAATCGCATTTTTCCTTGTATTCCATGGCATGAAGCATTGGATAAATATGGATCCGACAAACCAGATTTACGCTTTGCCTTGGACATGCAAAATGTGGAAAGTATTTTTACCAATTCTCAGTTTCCTGTTTTCAAAACTCTTTTACAAGAAGGTGGAATTATTCGCGCCATTGTGATTGAAAATGGAGCTGCACAAAGTCGTAAATTTTTTGATGACGCCGATGCTCATGCAAAGGAATTACATTTAGGTGGACTACCCTGGCTTTCCTTAAAGGGCGAAGAATGGAAGGGGTCCATTGTAAAATTTATTTCTAGTGAAGAAAAACAAAATTTAATTTCAACTCTAAAATTAAAAGACCACGATGCTATTGTGTTTATTACAGGAAAACATAAATTAAAAACGCAGACTGCAGGCGGAAAAATACGCACTTATCTGGCAGAAAAAACACAAACAAAGAAATTAGATGCGTGGGCATTTGCTTGGATAGTTGATTTTCCAATGTATGAATTCAATGAAGACGAGCAAAAAATTGATTTCTCACACAATCCGTTTTCAATGCCCCAGGGTGGAATTGAGGCCTTAGAAAATAAAAATCCATTGGATATTTTAGCATTTCAATATGACTTAGTATGCAATGGCGTAGAATTGTCGTCTGGGGCTATTCGAAACCACAAGCGCGATGTTATGAAAAAAGTTTTTGAAATCGCAGGCTACAGCGAAAAAGATGTGGAAACTAAATTTGGTGCTTTGTGGAATGCTTTTGCATACGGGGCGCCGCCACACGGGGGAATTGCTCCAGGAATTGATAGAATTGTTATGCTTTTGTTAGATGAACCAAATATTCGTGAAGTAATTACTTTTCCGTTAAATCAAAAGGCGATGGATTTAATGATGGGTGCACCAAGTTCTGTTTCAGAACAGCAGCTGAGTGATGTGCATATTAAATTAAAATAATTCTTTTTCAGAATCTTGATCCACAAATAAAGTTTCAAACCATTTTGCAAAAGCTTCAGCTGCTTGGCTTCCGTGTGGAATGAAATCTCCGCAAGTGATAGCACGCCCATATGGACGGCCAGGTTCCTCACTCCATGCGAGCCATGTATGCAACTGGGCTTTAATTTCATGCTGCGGCCGAAACTTTGCACCTTTATTCTTCGCTTTCTCCACAACCTCCAAGGCAAACGGCCATAGAATATCTTGCTCTGGAACGAAGGAAGTCAAAAGTTTTTCTATTGCACCATCCTGTGTATTGTCCGGCATAATCCAAATACCCACATTAAGTCCGGTTTTAGTCATGCAAACCCAGCCCTCAAATGGAGGTTTTTTCGGCATGTCTCCAGCTATATGAGGCTGAACACTTTGTTGAAGTGCCTCCCAACGATCTTGTAATTGCTTTTTAGGTTGATCATCTGCATCAATGACAATACCAATGCTCGCAGGCGTGCTTTGTTTAAGTGCAAGATTAAATTTTTTTATGGCCTGACTATCATCCCCAGATGTTTCTATGAATTTTTCGCCGAGGGATTTTAATAATCCAGGGCGAAGTGCATTTATAAGATGAGTGATGACGTGCTCGTCATCGGAACCTTCTACAAACAGTTTTTTTGGCGGTCTTGAAATTAGGTTCATTATCGAATCTCGATTCCTGACTCAGCACTCATAATAATTTCGCCTGCATCATACCTAACAGGCATCTCCTGGTTTCTTTCAACGCGATAAGCAACAACTTCTGGACGAAGTTCTGGAGATTCTTTGAGACAACTCGCCAATCCGCGAAGGCAATCATCGCTGTGTGTGGTGGCGAATACTTGAGTATTGGACTGCTTTGCATGCGTTATCACTAATTTCCACATTTTTTCCATTGTTGAAACATGAAGCCCGCGATCAATTTCATCGACAAGAAGTAAACCTCGCTCAGCCTCCACTAAATGACATGCAAGGGCTAAGAGGCGGCTTGTTCCATCTCCAAAGCTGCCAAGAGGAATCGCATCATCAACATCTTTTAAAAACACAGAAAGTGCTGATATTGGAAATGACGTTATAACCAAACGCTCTACATCGCTTTCAACTATACGCAAAGCTTTTAACGCAGTCTCTTCATGCTGACGATTTCTCGCAACACTACTCCAAAGCTGAGTAGCATCATAAATACTTGCGGTGTTTGTGCCAACAAATCGAACTGGTTCATTATAAATTGAAGACTGTGCAGGAATTTGAACAATTCCACCTTTAAAAAGAGGAATTAACACACCAGGAGCTCCCTCTTTGCTATTTTGCCAGCGTAAAGCTTTTGCTTCCACATCAACAATATTTTGGGGTGCACCAATGGAATTTTGCACTTGGGTAACACCTGTTAAATGATTCACAGACTGTGCAGGAACTATAGTTGCCTTAACTGAATAATCTGCACCATCGCCCTTTCCATTAATTTCAAATTCGTTATTCAGATCTAGCGCACGCCCAACGAAGGCGTGTTTAATTTCAGGGATAAGCCGAGGTTGACCATTTGTATCCACGTATGAAAATTCAGCCCGTCTATTTGCAGCAGAAACGAGAGATGCTGGAGTCCCTGATTTAAGTAAATCTAATGCTTCTAAAAGGCACGTCTTCCCTGCATTATTTTTACCCATAATAATATTGATTCGGCCCATGTTTTCAATTTTAAAATTTGAAAAACAACGAAATTTAGAAATATTCACAGATCGAAGCATATTGCTACCTTTGAGTTAAAAAACTCTTGAATGTAAAAGACTTCTATTCTTCAAAAGAACTCTTTTGTCAAATAGTACGATCAAATAATTATATTTACAATATAGCTGCCAATATATCCCGCCCCAGCTTAATTCTTTCATCTCCAACCACCTTGTTTAAAAGAATAACAACTCCACTCTTATTCTCTGGAATATAGAGCATATAGCTAGATGCTCCATAGCCAGACCCAGTTTTGTCTATAAATATTTTATTTTTTGAAAGAATATCCACATTCGCCATAACTGCCTTTTTTTCGAAAATTGGATTACCGTGGTTGTCATAATCTATAAAAAAAGAATCTCCAGAAGAGTTTTTTAATTCTGAAATAGCATGAGCTTGCCACGCCAATTGTTCACACAAAACTTTATTTTCAAAACAAAATTTATTTTCATGCACTATTGAAATAGCTTTAGATAAATTTTTATTGCTAACAGAAGATGGGTTTATTTGAGCATTTAAGTATTTTTCCATATCAACAATAGTTGACTTTAATGACGACGCTGCAAATAAAATTCCAATATCCTTTTCAAAAGGGACAATTTGATTATTTTTTTCATGACCTTGACTCAAGTATTTTTCTTGCTCCATGGGCAAATTTAAATAAGTTGAGGTCATATTTAATGGCTTTAAAATTTTTTCCTCTAATAAATATTCGTAATTTTTAGAGTAAATTTTTTGTGCAACATAACCCATTATTCCTATACCAACATTTGAATATTGATATGAGGTTCCTGGTGCTGAATTTGGAATAAATTGATTTAAATTTTTTACCAGTTCTGAATATGATTTTGGCGATGGATCAAATTTAAATGGCAATGAGGACACGTGAGCGAGCAACTCGCTTGAAGTTATTGTTTGTAAGCCCTTACTATTTTTGAGTTCAGGAAAATATTGAATAAATGGTTCGTCTAAATTTAATTTTCCTTCAACGGAAGCCACAGCGCTTAATGCGGCGGTAAATGTTTTGGTAAAGGAAGCAATTGTATAAATAGTCTCATTTGACGTTTTAATTTTTTTTGCTTCGTTGGCATAGCCGTAATTAAAAAAAAATGTTTTATTGTTATTTATTACGGCAATTGACATTCCTGGAATTTTATTCTCTAGCAAAAATTGATGCGCAAGCTCATCAACTTTATCTTTTTGAATTGCATATAATTTTGTTTGTATTGATACAAAAAAGAATAGGCTCAGAAAAATTTTAAGTTGGTTCATAAATTCAAATCTCCATACTAATTGTTAATAGATTTCGCTTTAGTTATGCTGTATAACATAATTTTTCATTGCGAGTAAATATGACTTTAAATCCCCCAACATTCACCAAAATAAATGAATCTTTTTCCTGTGCTCATTGTCGTTTTCAAGTGCCAAAATCAAGTTCTACATGCCGCGATCACTGCCCTAAATGTTTATATAGCCTGCATGTTGACAAAAACCCAGGGGACAGACTCGCTGAGTGTGGCGGAGTTTTACAGCCTGTGGCATGGTCGCAAAACAAAAAAAAGGGCTATATGATCCACTATATTTGTCAAAAATGTTCTATGAAAAAAGTAAATAAATTTTTGCAAAATGATGCCATTATGCCTGATGATATTAATACCTTAATTCGACTTCACAGTGTCACCTAAACACTTATGTGCAAAAAATTCCCCTCCCGTCAAAAGAAAACAACATCTCAATTCTATTCTTTCATAAAATAGATTTAAGAGAATATAAGTTAAAATATATCTATGCACTGTTTTGAATGGAAATAAATATTGGAGTCCTCATGGAACTTTCAAGCATTATCGGACCCATTATGGGTATAGCGGCTGTTCTAATTACAGCCGTCCTCAAAGGTTTGAGTATCGGCATGCTTTGGGCCACAACTGCGTTTATTATTGTTGGTTTTGGCTCTTTATCCGCCGTCATGACGGCTTACCCTATGAAGGACGTCAAAACGTCGTTTAAATCTTTAAAATTATTCTTAAACGGTCCTGTGATTGATGTTGAAAGCGTTATCTCTACCATAGAGCGACTCGCCCAACTTGCACGAAAAGATGGGGTTTTAGCGCTTGAAAAAGAACTCGAAAAAATTGATGACGAATTTATGAAAAAAGGGATAGAAATGGTGTCCATGAACACCGAAGCCACCGTTATTGAAAACAGCCTCTATGGTGAAATTGATATGTTGTACGAAGAAGAAGAAATTGCTGCTAAGTTTTGGGAAGATATGGGAGCTTTTGCACCAACCATCGGAATTATGGGGGCGGTGCTCGGACTCATGGTGGTGATGTTAAACTTAGATAACCCTCCTGAAATTGGACCTGGTATTAAGACCGCATTTATTGCAACACTTTATGGTGTAGGACTAGCAAATCTTTTCGCACTTCCTATTGGAAAAAAAATCAAACGAATGTGTCATCATAAAAAAGTATTTCGTGAAATTATTGCAACTGGAATAATCGGTATTTCACAAGGAACTTCACCAAAAGTACTTGTTGAAAGACTGCATGGCATGGGTGGAGGCCACTAGTTTTGGCAAAAAAAAAGAAGTGCCCTGAATTTGAAAATCACGAACGTTGGCTTGTTGCATTTGCCGATATGATGACTCTTTTGTTTGCGTTATTTGTGGTTTTGTATGCAATTGCCGTGGTGAATTCATCGAAAGTTAAGCAAGTTACGGAATCTTTTCAAGCTGCCTTTGGAATTAAAGAGGAAAAGCTGAAAGAAGACGGCTCCGCCAGGCGAGGCCCTGTCATAAACGAAAGTATTTTTAAGTACATCAAAGGAAATACGAGTCGGGAGCAAATACTACAACGTTTTGCCCGTGAAAGAGCTGCTATTATTGCTGCTGACACAAAAGCTCTGGAACAAAAAATTGCAGAACGGCTATACGGAAAAAAACAATTTCCAGGAAGTGCAAATGCTCCAAAAGACAGAGTTGTTTATATCGCTCGCGACCCAGACGGAATTCGTATTACGCTTCTAGCGCGTAAATTTTTTGCCCCAAGCTCGACTGTTTTAGACACTGATGCAAAAAAAATTTTAGATGGAATTGCTGTGGCATTAAAAGGAATTAACAGAACTATTCGCGCGGAAGGCCACACAGATAATTTACCCTTCAATAAAAATGGCATGACAAATTGGGAGCTCAGTTCCACTCGAGCAGACTCTGTTGCGCGCTATTTAATTGAAACAGGGAATGTACGAAAAGATAATATTTACGCCGCAGGTTTTGCTGATACACGCCCCCTTGCTTTGAATGACTCTCCGGAAGATAGATCAATGAACAGGCGCGTTGACATTAAAATTCTGTACGACCAACCCAGCGATTATATTCCACCAGACGACGTCTTGGGCTCTGAAAAACCAAATAAAGAATAGTGTTTGTTTAAAAAGTATATTATTATGGAAAGTCATAACATTATTCTAGGAGTTTTGTGAGCTATGGGTTTTAAAGTCTTAAATACACGAGCAACTTTTCTTGCTGTTTCTTTTTCATTTGTTGGTGCTTATTTTTTTACAGGTTGTATGACCTCCTCTAAGCAAGAACAACTTCAAAGTTCAATTGATAAAATGCAAGATGAAATTTCAAAGATACAAACTCAATTGAGCACGAAAGATCAACAAATAAATAACACAACGCAAACTGCTCTTGCTTCACAAAATGAAGCACAAAATCTGCGCGATCAGCTTCAGCTAACACAAGGTGCTGTCGACGAAGTAAAAAATAGATTGAAAAAAATTGAAGAGAATGCAGGGACAACCTCGCAGTCAAATTCCGCCGACGTTGTTAATCTCAGTAACAACACGGCTTCTTTTGCAACTCTACAAAAACAAATTGCACGCTTAGAGCTTATGTCTAATTCTCGATTGAGCTATGCTCGAAAGGGAAAAATGCCCGCAAAAATTAAAACTGTCACCGATTTAAACAAGACTTTAAAAATACATTTTGAAAATGCGAATTTTAACGAAATTGTTACTTTAACAACAAATATTCTAACTGCACATGATGCTACTGATCAAATGCTCGCCGTAGCACTTGAATATCGAGGAGAGGCTCGTTTTCAATTGCAAGAATACAAAGGCGCAGCGACCGATCTCGCAGGTGTGACTGAACTCTTTCCAAACGTACCCAGAAAGGCAAGAGCATTGTTGTTGGCAGGCGATAGTTATGTTTATTTAAAAAACAATCCAATTGCCCTTTTGTATTATGATGAATGTGCTAGAAATTTTGCTTCTACGGCAGAAGGTAAAGCGGCAGCAGCCAGGCTTTCCAATTTAACAGCACAAATGACCTCGCCTTCAAAAGAAAGTCAGCCTTAATAATAATGATTTATACAGTACTCGCTATTGAGACTTCTTGTGATGAAACTGCAATTTCCATTGTGAGTGGAAAAAAAAATAATAATCAATTATCTGAAATTAATATTCACGCACATGTCATTGAATCACAAATACAAATTCATGCTGTTTTTGGTGGCGTGGTTCCTGAGGTTGCTGCCCGCGATCATCTAGCAAAAATTTATGACGTGGCAAAATGCGCCTTAAATTCTGCAAATATTCCCCTTGCTCAAATAAACGCCATCGCCGTAACTTTGGGTCCTGGCTTAATTGGTGCACTCATGGTGGGTGTTTTATTTGCACGGGGCCTTGCAGTTTCGCTTTCAAAACCTCTTATTGGTGTTAATCACATCGACGCCCATTTATCTCCTGCTTTGCTTGTCAAAAATTTTTCACAGGAAACCGATTTAAATACATGGAAAATTGTTGAATACCCAGAATTTCCCGCCCTCGCATTGACTGTAAGTGGAGGTCATTGCCATTTAAGTTACTTAAAAAATATTCATGAAAAAGTAATTCTTGGCAAAACTCTGGATGATGCTTGTGGCGAGGCCTTTGACAAAGTTGGAAAACTTTTAGGACTTGGTTATCCGGGTGGCCCTGCCATTGAAATCATGGCACAAAAGGCAAGGCTGGCTGGAGAAACAAATCTTTATACCTTTCCTCATAAAATAGCAGACACTAAAAATAGATATTCTTTTAGCTATAGTGGAATTAAAACCGCAGTCATGGAAGTTGTGCGCAAAGAAACTGGTCATTTTAAAGGAAAAATATCGGGGGCACAGTTATCAAGCGAATTAAAACAATCTATTGCATATTCCTTTCAAGAAGCTGCTCTTTCTCAGCTTTTAAATAGAGTACAAAATGCGTTAAATGACTTTCCTGAAATTAAATCAGTTCTCATTGCTGGCGGAGTCGCTCAAAATAAACGCTTTCGTGAAATTTTTTCCAGCCTTTCCGTTCCACTGCATTTTGCACCACCCTCCCTTTGTTCCGACAACGCAACCATGATTGCTTTACAAGCTTTACTGGCTCAAAAATATGATGGCTTTAAAGATCAAGCCTTTGCTCGCTATTAAAATATAAATCTAAAATAGCTTGTGGAGAAATGGCGTCTGGCCTTGTATCTTCAAAAACTTGAATTAAAGCACACTTTTCCCAAAATACCTGCCTTTGTTTTTCATCCATATCTTGTAACTGAGAGTGTAAAACTCTGCGCAGCATTTTCCGTCTAGCACTAAAAAGTAAAGCACAAAAACTTTCAAAAGATTTTTCTTTTTCGAGAGAAGGAAAAGAAAAATCTTTTGGGGTGAGTTTAATAATCGCTGAATTCACTTTTGGTTTTGGCACAAAAGCGGATGCCGGTACCACAAAAAGCTTTTCAACAGTAAAATTTAGCTGCATTTTTACACTAATTCTGCTGTAATCTTTTGTCCTATGCTTTGCTTGTAACCTGTCTGCCACTTCATTTTGAACCATAAAAATTCCATGAGAATAAAATTGTTTATGCTTACAAAACCAAAGCATTATATCGCTCGTTATATAGTAGGGGATATTGCCAAAACAAAGTGGTTTTTCACTTTCAATAAAAACAGATGGATCAAATTTTAAAATATCTGTTTCAATCAAACGAAGTTTGTCCGAATACTCTTTTCCAAGTGTTTGCTGCAAACCATCCAGTGCTCTTTTGTCTTTTTCTAAGGCTGTTACCTTTAGACCTCTTTCAAGCAAAGGTTTGGTAATAGCCCCAGAGCCTGGACCAATTTCATGCACCAATTTTTGTTGTGATTTATCGCTTAAAAACACTATATTATCGACAATATTTTCAATAACTGAATTATCTTTTAAAAAATTTTGTCCAAGAGATTTTTTTGCTTCTAAGTAAAATGCTTGTGTGTTATTCTTTATCATTGTTGGCCTAAGTAATGTAAATATAGTATGTTACTAAAATTTATTAAGATAAAATAAACAGAAAATATAATTGAAAACCTCGGTCTTTCGCTCAAATAAGAGAGTTTTTTTTTCACCGATGGATATTTACTCATATTCAAAAACATGAATGATACCATCACAAAGGTTGATAACGTGTTTAAATTATAAACATATCTTGATGCAATGCGACTGGAAAGAGAAATTGCTAGAATATAAAATAAACCACCAATACTAGCATGAATCAAAAATTGATGTGTCTTTCCTATGATCATACCTCGACGGTTCAAATATTTCCTTTGCATGAAAACGAATATACAAAAAATAATAGAAATAGGAAATGACCACCATATTATTCTACCAAAGTAAATGATAATATTTACTGGATAAAACACTAAGCTATGCAAATAATCTATATTTACCTTGACTGAATTTGTAATAATTTGATTATGCCAATAATCTAAAAAAAACGAACTTCCGCTCTGCTTTCGGTACAAAACTTCATAAAGGATTCCTACCAATATTACGAAGAAAAAAGATAAAATTGCACTCAAAATAACTTTTCTTTTCTGCTGGCTATGAAAAAATAGCCCAGTTGTGTACATCTGCACAAAAATTAATAAAACAATAAAACCCTTAATCAGAAAAATGGCCGCAAAACAACATGGCAAAAAAAAGAGAGCTTTTTTTTTAAAATCAATCATTAAATAAAGGATTAATAGAGAGAAAAATAAAACAAATTCTTCTTGATCCGCACGAATAATAGATTGAAAAAAATTTGGTGTTAAGATCATAATAAATGGGATAAGTGCAATAAAGGGTATTTTTAATTTCTCGCCCATTTTATAATAGAGAAATAAATTTCCTAATCTGAAAGCAACATTCATAACATACAGTGCTTTGGTTGCAGGGAGCTTAAGCCAAACACCCGCTGCGCCAATGAGTTGAAGTCCAACCATATGATCTCTGAATAACCCTGTATTTAGACCATCACCCCACGTTTGAACAAGCCATTTCGAGGCGGGCTTGTCTAGCATTCTATGTAATAAATCAATATAAAAGTGAGAATCACCGCCTTTTAGGTTGACTCCAAAAACGAGAATAAAACAAGAAACAAGGAACAAGGAAAACAACCATAATATACAGGTAGAATTTTTCAGAAACTGTTGGCATACATAAGCCTTTAGCTGCATAATTAATAGGAGCCGGGATGGTGTTTTGACATCCACTCCTGCCTGAGCACGGAGTACATGTAGGAATTATGCATTTTTCCATCTTTTTCAAAAAAATTCCTCAACACACCTTCTCTTTGCATGCCTATTTTTTCCATAATTCTACGGCTAGCATGATTCTCAACAACGCAGTTTGCTTCAACTCTTTCAAGGTAATGCATAGTTAAAAAGCCGTAATCGACAATAGCAAGAGATGCCTCAAGAATATAACCGCTCCCCCACCATTGTTCTCCAAGACAGTAACCCAGCTCAAGGGTGTAGCGACTTAGATCAGAGCGCTGGAAAATGCCCACAGATCCAATGGCTTGTTTCGTGCTTTTAAGTTCTACAGCCATAAAGATAAGGGAATTTCGTTCACTCAACTCTTTGATAATTCTAATAAATTCTCGAGTTTCGTCCAGATTTCGATGCCTATCCCAATTCACCTGTCTTGTTACATTAATGCTGCTCGCCCAGCCATGAAGATCATGGCAATCGTCATCGCAAAAAGGACGTAACAAAAGACGTTTAGTTTCTAGGTAGATAGGTTTTGTTGGCAATTCTATAGTCATGATGCAGAAAGCCCTGTTGAATAGCACAGGAAAAAGATGGGGTGACTGAGGGGAATCGAACCCCCGAATGATGGAATCACAATCCATTGTCTTAACCGCTTGACTACAGCCACCATAGCGAATTCAAATGAAATACTGTAATCTCGGTACATGTGTCAAGTTATAAATTAAATTCAACGCCAAAGAAGAGGCAAAGAAAAATAAATGACCGGCAAAAACACAAATAGTTACAAAATTGAGCAAATGCGGCAATTTTACGAAATGTTTCCTTATCCTAACAGATTCATTTTTCTCACCCCATACATTGCTAGTCAGTTGACTACCCATGGAGCATTTTCAAAACTGGTGGGTGAAGGCCAAACAACTGCAGCCGAATCCATTTTAACAAAAACTTTGCGAGTAAAACAGAGGAAAAACTTTCAAACAAAATCTGTATTAAAAAATTTAACCACAATTTTTCCCTCTTCAAAAAAAATTCTATTGATTGGTTGTGGCACCGACGAACCTTTGTTATTTAGAATGCTGCATCAATATAATGATTTAGTATGCGTGGAACTTAGCAAAAAAAATATAAAAATTGCAAGAAAAAAATTATTTTTTCATTGCCTACTTTCCTATTTCAAATTGAATTTTTCTACACAAGGTAAAACTGAATTTATTGTTGGGGATGCCGGTGTTATTTTAAAACAAAAATACATTGGACAGTTTGATTATATTCAATGCTTTGGTGTATTACACCATCAGCCTAATCCTGAGGACTTACTTTCTGGTATTTCTGATAGACTTGTGGGTGGAGGATACGTTAGAATAATGGTTTATAGTTATCATGGAAGACGCCTAGAAAGAAAAATACAAAAAAAATATCATTTATTTTGGGAAAACATCTCAAAAACAAAACAATTTAAAGTGTTTATTTTTTATAAGCTTTTTCTTCTCAGAATATGGCAATTATTAAATTTTTTTGGCCTAAAAAAAACAACTTCTTTGCGTTTTAAATATTTAGGCTTAAATTCAAAAAAAGTTGCCGACGCTCTCATGCACCCATCTGACCCAGGGTTAAGTCTGGAGAGTATACTACCAATGGCAGAAAAATATAAATTAAAGCTCGTTTATTGCCAGGCTAAATTAGAAAAGCAAGGTTTGGTTTATGGTTTTCAGGAACCTTTAAAAACCTGGGCGAGTATAGTATCCGCCGATAAAAAGCAGACTTTATTAAATAATCCTATTCTTATTTTTAGCAAGGTTCCAGAATGAAGCACAGTTTTTTGTTTAGCTTAATCAATAAATTCATTGAAAAAAGAAATAGAGAACAAAATAAATTTTTAGAAATGAATAAAAAAACTATCTATTTATTTTTAAACTCAAACCCGTGGTTTTCCGCTGTAACTGACTACAGCTTGCAAATTTGTCTTTATTTAAAAAAAAATAACAAAGAAATTATATATGGAGCTGAAAAAAATAGCACTGCAATGTACGAAAAGTGTAAAGAACATAATATTCCTTTTCGTAAAATCCCCATTCATAACACCAATATTCTCAATTTTATAATTAGTTTTTTTAAAATAGTAAGTATATTATCCTCTAAAAAAATACATGCTAAATATGTTTTTTCTTTTGAAGGGAGAGAGCATACAATACTTATTTTAACGAAAATTTTATTCCCGTTTTTATGGTATAATAAAAAACTCATAAGAGTTAGGGCACAATCGCAAGAAGTGAAACGAAAATTTTTATCTATTCTTGTTTATAAATATTACACGGACAAAATTATATTTGCAGCAAATTGCGTGCTCAATAGAATGCAATTCGATCTTCCAAAAAACAAATATATCGTTCAACATTACTGTAAAGATATTCAATTTAATGAAAATAAAGTAGAAAATTATATCTTCTCTCAAAATATGCCTGTGCTCTCCTTTCAAAACCTTACTTTCTTAGTATTAGGACGTTTTGACGCTGTTAAGGGGCATGATTTGGTTTTACGTTCCTTTTTGAATTCAAATTTATTACAACCAAGCCAACTCGTTTTCATTGGTCGGAGTGAGAATATTAAAGCAAAAGATATTTATGAAACATATGCTAAAAACATGGATATTTGTACTGAAGAAAATAACAGATATTTTTTAGAAAAAGATGGTAAGAAAATTTACATTGTTGATGAAAAATTTAACGACCTATATTTATTTATGCAAAACACTCATTTTGGTATTATTCCCAGCCTTGATAGCGAGGTTGTTTGCCGTGTGGGAGTCGAATTTTTACAAAGTGGCGTACCATGTCTTTATTCTGATGCAGGAGCACTATCTGAAGTTTTTTCTGATTTCTCACAATTAAATTTTAAAACAAACGATGTTTTTTCTTTGCAACGGAAAATAGAAGAAGCAGAAATTATTTTTAATAACAAAGAGAAATTTAATAACTTAAGATTAAATGCAAAGAAAATAGGGACTGAAAAATATTTTTTAGACAATTTGGAAAACATATTTAAGGCATGTCCGTAAAAATTGACGACACTCCTAACTTAAAAAGCTCTTCTGCGCGTTCTTTTGAATTTACCGTGTATACCAGTACCTGATACCCTTCTTTTAAAATGTCTTCAATCGTTTTTTGATTGGCCATTTTATCATCAATATTTATTGAACTTGCATTGAGTTCACGAGCAATTTGTTTCCAATTTGATGGCAGTTCATTTTCAAATAATAACCCAATTATTAACTCTGGATTTTGCTTTTTAGCAATTTTCAAAGACTCCATGCTAAAACTTGAGACGAGTGGAGGAGGTAATTTTTTAGGCCAATTATTTTTTATAAAGTCTGCAACTAGAATAGATGTACTCGTTTCTCTATTTGGACAAGGTTTAATTTCTAAGTTAACACCCAAGTTTAAAGATTCAAATAATTGAACTGCTTCTTGCAATGAAGGTATTTTTTCTTCAGAAAATTGTTTTGAATACCATGAACCCGCATCAAGAGTTTTTATAATGCTCCAAGGAGTTTGTGCCACTTTTCCTTTATAGTTCGAAGTTCTATCCAAGTCATCATCATGCATAATAATCAAAACGCCATCTTGTGTTTCTTTGACATCAAGTTCGACCCACTGAGCGCCAAGTTCATGTGCTTTTTTAAAAGAGGCGAGGGTATTTTCAGGAGAACAACCTTTCGCACCACGATGTCCAATAATTTTTGGAAATTGAATTTGTGAAGACATAATCACTCCAAAATTTGGTATAGACCTTTTCAAAAAATCATTTTTATTGTATTTATACTATTCTAAGACTTTGTAGAATGAAAGCAGGTTGATAATTTAAATGAAAATTTTTTATAGTTCAATTCAAAAAAAACACGTCATCTTGTATGAAATACAATATGGAAAACGCCATAAATACAATGATAAAGGAACGAGAGTTGACTCCATCTTAAAGTGTTTAAAAAAATCAGATGGGTACGAAATCATATCCCCGAGCGTTTTGCCATACGATGCGCTTCTTGCCGTCCATGACGATGATTACTTAAATTTTTTACAATCTTCGCAAAATTTAAACAACGACGAAATTATCTGCCCGTACGTTTTTCCATGCGATAATAGAATAGCCTCTCACGAACCTATCATTCCAAAAAGAGCTGGATACTATTGTTTTGATGCGGGAACATCTCTCATGCACAACACCTGGAGTGCAGCGGTTGCTTCTGCCAGTGCCGCTTATTCTGCTGCAGTACACACAAAAAACACAGGGGAAGTAACCTACGCTTTATGCCGCCCACCAGGGCACCACGCAAGTAAAAATATGTTTGGTGGATACTGTTACCTTAATAATGCTGCTGTAGCAGCCAAATATTTATCAAAATCAGGAAGTGTCATGGTTATTGACTTCGATTACCATCATGGCAACGGAACTCAAAGTATTTTTTATGATTCTTCCGAGGTTTTTTATTTTAGTATTCACGCACATCCATCAGTGGAATACCCTTATTTTACTGGCTTTGAAGAAGAAATTGGCATTGATGACGGAGTGAATTACAATTTAAATATTCCACTCATGCCTTTTTCGTCTCCATCTGAATATTTTAAAGAATTGCTCGATGGTCTCAATAAAGCCTTCAAAATTATGGAACCAGATTACATTGTCGTTTCTGCTGGATTTGATATTGAGGCAAATGACCCCATTGGCCATTTTAATATGAACGCTTTGAATTTTGAAAACTTGGGGAAAGTTTTTAAAAATTTAAATAAAAAATGCATCATTGTGCAAGAGGGTGGATATTTAGTGAGTGATTTGGGTACGAATGTAGAAAGTTTTTTGAGGGGGGTTCAATAACAACATAAAACTTTCCTTTTCAGAATAAATCCATTTTATATTATAGTAATTTCTTAAAATATTGCGCACAAAATTCTGCACATTTTTTTGAGGAATAAGTTCAATAAATAAAACATCGTCATGCAATTGAGATCTATTTTTAAGCCAATCATCTTCTAAAAAATTCTCCAATTTAAATGCAGCTAACGTATACACTAAATTGTTATTATATTTATTTAAAAGCATTTTAATTCTTGAAGCAGTTGCATCTATATTCGATTCCGTTGGAGGGATAAAAAACAAATTTTCTTGCCTATAAATGGCATATAAAATATCTTTATCAATATTATATTTTTTTGCAGCCTTATTAAATTCAAATTTAAACGGCATTGGATAAAAGACAAAATACAAAAAATTATTCATCTCATTTTTTAAATCAATATTATCTTTTACTTGACTTACAAAAAAAGAAGCCTCTAAAAAATTACCCGTGGAATAAATAAACCATGCAATATAACTATTCACGTAATTACTAAGTTCACTAGAACAGCAAGATTCCATATTTTTTGGCCAAATAAATTTTAACCAATTTATATTATCGCTTAAAAAATTAACATCAGTCATTTTATTCAGAGAAGCGGAATTCTTATTTTTTAAATTCATAAAAAATTCTTGCATAGCATTCATTGATGTAAAATTATTTTTCTCATGAATCATGTACAGCAACAAGAAATTTACTTTAATTGTTTTCTTTATAAATTCTAAATTTAAGTTAAAAGCATCTTTTATATTTTCTCGATTAAAAATATCTTTATGAGGATAGTTCAACCACATTTGAATATCATTTTTCCAAGAATTGACAAATGGAGACCGCAATGAGGTTGAAGTCCTCCCTGATGGGATATTTAACATTTGTCCAGAAAGGGCGTCATAAAGATTTAACGGACTTATAGAGCCAGAAAGCAAAAAGTATTGTCTAGAGGAATAATAATCACCTAGGGCTGCATAATTCCTTCCAATCCAATAGTAACACATTGAAATAGTATCTAAATCAGTTGATTGCTCTTTTATTTGATTAAAAACATTAATAGAAGCCTGAAATTTACCTTGTATAAATAAACTAAATGCGTTCTTTTTTTCAGCATCAATACTTATTTGATTTAAGTTATTTTGATTTTCAAATAAACTATTCCCTTGAAAAAAAGGAAGAGAAATATCTAATTTTTCAATAAATTCGTTA
>JAZKEW010000103.1:0-4316 GCA_040386785.1 Bdellovibrionota bacterium | reverse complement strand
GCTTCCTGGGCATTCAAACCGGTGGCCTCTACAAATTTTTGAAAAGACCTTTTTTGTTCTGGAGAACAGCGTATTTGCCAAGGGGTATTTGAGATTCGTTCTTCTTGTGTTTCCATTGCTCAATAGTCCTCTTTATTATTATCTTCTATTTTAATTGAATTCAGTTCTTCAATGATTTTTTGTGGACTTGGTAAAATATTTTCATATTCTTTTGGAAGCGGTTTAGAAGTTGTATATTCAGAAATCCCAATTGGAGCATCTATATTTTGAAGAGCATATTCAGCGTCAAACTTGTCCTTTGATTTGCAAAGTAAAATTCCGATTGTTTTATTATCCAATGGTTGTTTTAATTGATTGTCAATAGCTGCAAGGTAAAAGGCTAATTTACCAGTATGTTCAGGCTCAAAATTTTTGGCTTTTAATTCGATCACACAAAAGGATCTTAATTTGAAATTATAAAATAATAGGTCAATGAAATATTCTTTATTTCCAACTGTTATTGGGTATTGACTTCCAACAAAAGCGAAACCGCTTCCTAATTCAAGTAAAAAGTCTCTTATATTGGCGAGAAGTTTTTTTTCAATTTCTCTTTCTAATATATCATTAGTTCCTGAAATAAAATGAAATCGATATGGGTCTTTTATTAAATCTTGAGCCATATCGGATTGCGGAGACGGAAGCCTAGTTAAAAAATTTGTTGTTTTATTGTTCTGTAATGCCTGTCTTTCATATAACTTGGATTCTATTTGCATAAGCGTTACTGAGTTAGACCAACCATTTTGTAAGGATTGATTTGCATACCAAGTTCTTTTTTCTTCTTCATCCTTGAATTTATCAAGTAAAACAGTAACTTGCCCCCAAGGCAATTGCGCAATGGGCCATTGCGTAAATTCAAATGTAGGATATGTTTTCGCAAATAGACGCATATATTCCAAACTTCTTTTTGAAAATCCTCTCACTCCAGGATAGATTTTTTTGAAATCAGCAGATAGTTGTTCAATAAAACTATTGCCCCATGAATACATTTCCTGCTTTTCTAAAATATTTTTTCCAATGTCCCAATACAGTTTAATTATTTCTTGATTAACTGCGAAAGCTGCTTTTAGTCTTGTAGAATCAACTTTAGCCTTAATTTCTAGCAAAAAGTTTTTATAATTTTTATCCGAAGAATTTAATGGACTGGTGGAGATTATTTTTGTCACTTTACACATCCTTAACTAAAAAATAGATTCAGATCATTTAAATATTTAACTTGTATAGTAAATAACTTAATTCTGCGACGACACGTCGCAGAATTAAGTTATCTATTCAAAGTCTAGAATTCTGCAACAGCTTGTTGCAGAATTCAGACCTCTCCCAATAAATTGGCTAGAGATTGTCTAGCTTTTCTTTTTTCAATCGGCCACGCAGTGCGTGACCAATCTTGAACCCTAAAACACCACGCAGTGCGTGGCCAATCTCATTCAACCTCTTTTCTCATCATATTAAAAATAGGATTTTTCCTTGCCGCACTTTCCTTTTCCTCATCCGTTTTTCGAACATACATCATGGTGGTGAGAATACTTTTGTGCCCCAACAAATCCTTAATTTCCCCAACGGGCACCGCATTTTTGTGCAACAAAGAGGCCACCGTCGCGCGACACGTATGGCTACTGACACTTTTTTGTATCCCACACTTCTGAGCAATATCCGAAATCATCCGTGAAACATATTCCCGTGTGAGTGGTTTATTTGTTTTTGGAGAGAGGACAAACAAAGGGGATTCCTTCTGAGCCCAATTTCCAAATCGAAGGACATATTGTTTGAGCAGAAGCGCAAGTTCATCCCTATTTTAGAATCGGCTTTTTCTCATTTTAAATTCAAAGTATTTTGCTTTGATGAGATTAAGCGCGTGTTTTTAGAATATCCCTCTTCCAAGCTCACGTGACCACTAGTAATATCTTTTACAGAAATGTTTACATTACAATCATGCAGACAAGCAATATTAAAGATTGACATTTTAAGGTCTCCGATTTTAGTTTCAAGAAACTCATCCTCCAGATATTGAATTTTAAATTTATAAGAACTATTAGATAATTTTTTACACTCATGATTACTAAACGGCCATATTTCAATTTGTTGTCCAGTTTCTTGGGTACATTATAACTCTTTGACGGAGCGTTCATAGTTCTCTCGATGAAGTGTGGGAGTCTTATGTTCAAAATAATACGCCAGGAGCTTGGAGAATATTTTGGAGATATGGAAAAGAAAAGGATATGATTACTCTTTTGTTCGTGACTCCTCACCCATAATTTTTTTACAGGTATTTCTACAAATAATTTGATTCATCACAGCTGAATAGTTACTTTAAATTTTAACCTGGGACATTACAAGCTGTGGTCAGTGTAACTCCGCTATAAACATGTTGCACTCTATTGATATCGCAAGTGGAAAGAGTTCTCTTTATGGTGGTAACACCAGACTGGTAGCTTGGATTGCTTGAATCTGGGCCAATATTCATATTTGGGTACATAATACTATCTTCCTCTTCAGGAGTGTGGCCGAGCCCCAAAACATGGCCAAGTTCATGGAGCAAAACACTTCTCATATCTACAATAGTTTTTTCACTTTCATCTTCATAAAGGTTGCCGTCTGAAGTTGCATCTCCAAAAATATAACTATCTCTGTTAAAGCGAATATCTGCTTCAGTTAAGGTACCGCCGTTCCCATTCCAAACAGTGATTGCTAAAATTGAGGAGCTTTTGCCCGTATTGTAAGCCCATCCGGAAGTCCATTGAGATGGATCTTTACCAACGTCTACTGAGGAAACTCGGTCGTAAAAAATACCTTTCAGCGGGTCGCACAAAGTGTAAAACAGCTTATTACTGATTCCATTACAACCTGCAAGAGTATTTCCCGTTGCAGATAAGTAAGAATATGAATTTGTGTTTAAAACCAAAACAATTTTTCCAATGGCTGTATTCCAAGTGTCAATTGCGTATTGCAGTTGGGGAACAATGGCTGCATAGGAAGGGTGTTCCTGATTTTCTGCAATCACTTCAGAGCTGATTTGAATCGTGACGGTATTCCCAGCCCATCCGTTGGAATAAGCAATGGGTGCATTTATAGTGATGTCATCGACTTGAGCAGTGCTGGTTGATTGCTTTCCACAACTGGTCATCAAGGCAGTGGATGCTAAGCCAGCAATCAGGTATAAGTATAAGTTGTAAAAATACTTAAAACAAAACACGTATAATCCCGCCTTTGAATTTTGATCGGCGAATAGAGCATGTAAATTAAGATGTCACGCGAACACATTGAATTGGTTTGTTTTAATTGAATTGGAGATCTTTTATGAGGGAGATATTTTTACTATTTTTTTCAACAAAATAAATGCGAGCATTCAGTGCTTTTAAGTTGTCTGGAATCTTCTCAAACTCAAATTCTACTGGTCTTAAGCGGCTAAATTTAACATGCTCTCCAAAGGAGCACGAAATGGCGGTTGGGGCGCTCTGTTCATTGACTTTTAAATTGGTTGGGTAGTTTAAGGTTGTTTTTTGCCCATCAATAAGCGTTTCTAATTGTGCACAGACAGTGCCTGCAATCGGTTTGTTTTTATGGGTATTTAACATCCAAAATGACAGAGTTAAGGTGTTATTTTCTATAGAAATTGAGTTTTTATCAATGGTAATGCCCTGCTGTTGCTCCTCAACACCTGCATTTTGAGTTATGGGTAGGGGGGCTAGGACTGGTGAGGGCGCGCTTTTCGGAATTGTTGCTTTCGGCCCAAGTGACGAAATTTTTGGCTTTATAGAGGTCGTGTTGATTTCATTAATTTCATCTTGAGTATTAACGCTAAATCGAGTCTCAAGATAGTTGTGGATGTAATAATTTTTCAATTCTAATACGTACTCTGCTAAGAATTTTTTTTCTTTTAGTGAATTTATGGCGAGGATAAAGATAGCTACCATTGAGGTGAAAGTGATAAAGAAGAGAAGTATCAAAAATCGAAAAAAAAGATAATTGATTTTAAAATGTCGGGTTTTTTTTTCTTCTACAAAAAAGACAACATTGATTTTTTTATGAATATTTTTAAACAACTTTGTTGGCGTAGACATTTTTCTTCCATTTTGTTGTTCTACAAAGCTTTCTCTTTTGATTCTAGTCTAGAAAGGTTTTCTTGTCACTGCGCAAAATATGAGCAAAATGACACCAATGCAACTTCGTGCTAGCTTCCGTTTCTGTTTTAAGTCTGAGGGTTCCATGTATTCTACAAATAGAGAGCAGTTGCTCAAAGAAATCGTTTTTTTTATCAATGAAAATCTTAAAAAAAGTAA
>JAZKEW010000102.1:0-5835 GCA_040386785.1 Bdellovibrionota bacterium | reverse complement strand
GAGTGCCAATTTTACTACAGATCTGCATTCATTGGGTCAATATTTTCAACAAGGGGAAAGACATTTATTTGCAACTCACCTTAAATTCCTAGAAAATAAAGCAATGGTGATTCCTCATTCCACAATGCAAGATGGTTTTGAATTTTTGGCAGGAAATAACTTAGGTTTTGTGCAAGAAAAAGCCCAAGAAGGAACATTTTTAGCCCACGCCGAAGGTGGAATTCCGCTCTTGATATGGGAAATTCCAATGCTAAACGCCTACTGGCTCGGGCATTGGATGTTTACGAATATGCTTGCTTGCGCAATTGGTGGATATGCTCGAGGGATTGATCCATTTAATCAACCAGGGGTTGAAGACTACAAAAACAATATGTTTTCCCTTATGAATAAACCGGGGGCGAAAAGGAAAATTCATGGCTGATGCGAATCATACTCCAACGGTTATTGTTGCCGATGATGTTGAAGATGCCAGAAATTATATTAAAAGAATACTAGACAATATTGGAATTAAAGTTCTCTTGTGTGCCAATGGAAAAGAATTGATGGAGCTTATAAATAAGGAAAATTTTCGATTTGATCTTATTCTACTAGATTTATCTATGCCTCAAATGAGTGGCTTAGAAGTTCTTCAAAATCTTCAAGATGTAAAGAAAGAAAAGAATTTTAAAGTTTGCATTTTAAGCGGCTATAATGACTCCGAAGTCATTGCAAAAACCAGTGAATTAAAAGCCGATGATTTTTTAACGAAGCCATTTGATAAATCCATATTTTTAAATCGTATTAGGAATTTATTGGGTTTAGATAGAAGTGAATTAGCAGAATTTGCTTTTGCGAAAGTGAAATTTCCTGCCGCTGTTTTAAGGCTCCCTGTGCTTGCAACTTTTAATATTGTTGGGGTTACAGAAGAAGGAGTCACAATAGAAAGTGCTGTAAATTATAGAAAAGAATCTATTCTTACTTTTTCAAGCAAAGCATTTTGTGAGGCTATAGGCTTCGATCAAGAATTCAACGTTCGTGTGTTAAAAACACAAGCTCGCGAAAAAGACAAATTTATAATCACCACATCTTTTTTTAGTATGCCCGAAGCAGTGGCAAAAAAAATCCGCGCTTTTGCCGTAAGAAATGCAAAATCTTCGGCATCCATGTTTTCTTAAGGTGTTTTATGAATGAGTGCCTGCAACAAAGGTGAAAGTCCCTGCCAAAATATCCCCACTCCAATTGCTAAAATAATCATAGAAGAAATACTTGTAATTGCTTTCGCACCTGTTTTGCCAATAATATTAAAAATATCTTCTGCAAAGGCATAGCAAAACCACACAAAAAATGAAACCACTGCAATTCCTAAAATAATGCCTAAATATTCAAAGATACCTACTACAGAAAATTTTTGTTCTATGCGCGTATCAAGAGCGATGGTCACCGCAATTGCCCCAGGACCCGCTGTTAGAGGCATTGTCAAAGGAAAAAATGCGACGTTGGAAAGCCCGTGATCAACTTCTCTTGCTTCTTCTTTTCCTGTTGGACTTGTATTATTCAACGAACGCCAGGCTGACCATGCTACGAGAAGTCCACCAGCAATGCGAATAAAATCAAGAGAAACACCAAAAAAATGCAATATGGAAGACCCTGTTAACAAAACAATAATAAGCAAATATGTTGAGTATTTTGCCACTCGAAAAGCAAGCTGCCTCTTTTCCTTTTTGGAATAATTATTTGTTATTTGTAGAAAAAAAGAGGACATTCCTATTGGATTAATAATGGGAAAAAGTGCAAGAAATGAAAATAAAAAAAAGTCTACAAAACACGTATGGTATGGCAAAAAAAACTCCTTTACAAAACTTTTATAATTTCCTGTTCTTTTACCCTGTAACTACCAGGCAACCCATTATTTGTATATTGCTCTTGGGAGAATTCAAGTAGTTTATCATAATTTTTTTGCTTTTCGACCTCGGGTAGGAATGAAGCAGCAAAAGAATTTTTGGCAATCTGAACTAAATCATGGTTTGTAAAGTCTAAATATTTTTGGCAAAGCGCGTAATTTTCAGCAATATAAGCCCTAAAATAGGCTGGATCATCGGAATTAATTGTAACGCACACACCTTTTTGAAACATCTCTTTTATGTTGTGAGTAGCATAATCATTAAAAACTTTTAATTTAACGTTTGATACTGGACATACGGTTAAGGGAATTTGTTTTTCTACAAGTTCCGCGACAAGAAGATCATCGTCTAGGCAACGCACACCGTGATCAACTCGAGAAGCCTGAATCATGTTTAACGCATCCCAAATATTTTGGTGTGACCCCTCTTCACCTGCGTGGGCGACGGTTAAAAACCCCTGTTCCAAGGCCATATTAAAAACACGATTAAATTTTTGTATAGGATTGCCAATTTCGGTGGAATCGAGGCCAACAGCTTTAATATATTTTTTATATGGAATGGCTTGTTTTAAAGTTGCAATGGCATCGCTTTCTGGTAAATGGCGTAAAAAACACATAATTAAGTACGAACTCATTTTGAAATCTTTTTTTGCCTGCTCAAGCGCTGTATAAGTGCCTTCAAAAACTGTTTCAAAGTCGACACCACGGCCTGTGTGAGCTTGTGGGTCAAAAAAAACTTCTGCGTGGCACACACCGTCGGCATGGGCTCTTTTTAAGTAAGCATAGGTGAGATCATAAAAATCTTGTTTCTTGAGTAGAACATTTGTCCCTTGATAGTATAAATCGAGAAAAGATTGTAAATTTGAAAACTGATAAGCTTGAATGGTCTCCCTATGAGTTTTATAAGGCAGAGTAACTCTATTTCTTTGTGCTAATTCAAACATCATTTCAGGTTCAAGTGTGCCTTCTAAATGCACATGCAATTCTGCCTTAGGCAGAGTCTTTATAAAATGAAAATTTTCATATAAATGCTCAAAGCTCATAGCTCCTCCTCCTGAAAAATAAATTATTCTCTGAGGTAATGTTCAACTACCTCAACATCTTTCGACAAAGAATGCCCAACGGGACATGTTTTGCCCGCGTTGACAATTCTCTTAAAATCTTCTTCTGAGCACTTTGTTTTAATGTGGAAATGGACAGTTAATTTTGCAATACGGCGTGGAGCGTTTGTGCTCATTTCTTTTTCTAACTCAAAGCGAATGCCTTCCACGGGAATATTGTTTTTTGCAATATACATGCCCATGATTGTTGTAGCACAAGCACCCAAAGAGGCGGCGCATAAGTCAGTTGGAGAGAAAGTACTCCCATCTCCACCATTGTCCACAGGTGCTGTCGTTTTTATGACAGACCCCGATGGACCGTGAGTCATTTCTGTTGAATTCGTTCCTACAAGTTTCCCTGAATATTGAACAGCCATAAAATACCTCCCTTAAAATTCACAATTTAGCACATGGCAAAGAAAAATGCTTGTAATGTCTATTGAAATTAAGCTATTATACAATTATGTGGAGAAGTTGCCGATTTTCATGTAAAACCGGCGGAGGAGTTGCTTATTTTACAAATATATCGGCGGAGGAGTTGCATAATTGTATAATAGACTGTTATTATTAGAAAATTTTATTGAAGATCAACACCTGTTGCTGCTCGGACCAAGACAAACTGGCAAATCAACTTTCCTAAAAAAGTATATGCCTCAAGCTCTCTATATAGACCTGTTAGATGGGCGAGAATATTTAGCACTCAATCAAAACCCAAATATTTTAGAGGAAAGAATTCGTGCCTTTATCATGAATAACAACAATAATTTGCAGTTGGTTATAATTGATGAAATCCAAAAAATCCCTTTACTATTAGACGAAGCACATAGGCTTACAAATTTATTCAAGCAAATTCGTTTTATTTTTACAGGAAGTAGTGCAAGAAAATTAAGAACAAAAGGAACTAATTTATTAGGAGGAAGGGCTGCAAAACTACGTTTGTATCCTATTGTCTCTGCAGAACTTGTAAGTTGGTCTGAAAAAAATCAACCCATAGAGGAGCTACTTTACAAAGGCGGGCTACCGTCTGTGTTGCAGGCAAAAAATTTTGAAAATTTTTTGGAATCGTATGTGGGAGTTTATTTGCAAGAAGAAATTGCAGCAGAGGGTGCCGTACGCTCTTTACCTAATTTTGCGCGTTTTTTGACCGTGGCAGCGCTTTCCAATGGAGAGCAAATTAATTTTGCAAGTATTGCAAGTGACACAGCTATTCCTGCTCGCACAATTCACGACTATTTTCAAATTCTGCAAGACACTCTTATTGGCGACTTGCTGGAGCCTTATCGCACAACTGTAAAAAGAAAATCGGTTCACGCTCATAAATTTTATTTTTTTGATGTGGGTGTCGCTAATATTTTAAAAGGGACAACCCATTTTCAACTCAAAACAACTGAATTTGGAAAACAATTAGAGCACCTTGTGTACTGTGAACTCAAAGCCGCACTTGATTACTTACAAATTAAAGGAAATCTTTTTTACTGGCGAGAAAAAGTTACTGGTCATGAAGTCGATTTCATTATAGAAAAAAAACAGGGAGATATTATTGCTATTGAAGTAAAAGGAACAAACTTAGTCTCGCAAAAAGATTTAAAAGGCTTGCAGGCCTTTGAAGAAACTTGCAACGAAAAAAATAAATTGAGAAAAATTTGTGTGAGCAGTGAAGCGTTTGCGCGTACGACGAAGGAAGGGGTGGAAATTATTCCTTATGCAGAGTTTTTTAAACGATTGTGGAATAGAAATATTTTAGATTAATACTTAGGTTAAGCGGGACGCTGTCTACTCACCACTGCTTGTTTGACAACTTGATTCCCGCTTGGTACGTAAGAGTTTGAATCAAATTTGATACAGCCATTTTTTTTGGAGGAACATATATTATGGCGTTTTTAAAAAATGTTTTGTGCGCTGCTGCGTGTGCAGTGGGCTTGGGTTTTGCGGGAAGTAGTTTTGCTGAAGTTATCACCTTTAATAATGCTTCAACAGTCATTACTTCTGATAACTTAGTGAACGCAGGAAAAAACTTTGTAGAAACTATTAAAAAAGAAAAGGGCTCGCTTTATAGCAAACTACAATTTGTAAGCGTAGGCAACTACCTTGGTTCCTACACAATTGATGAAGCGACAAACCAAGTAACACAAATTACAGTGGCTAGCTTGCCGACACTTATAAAAGGCGTTCCTGCGTATCCATTTGACTACAAACCAACGTTGACCATGTCTGCAACAATTAGCAATAAATGCACAACTATAACCGATGAACAATATTCCATTTCAGACGGCAGTGGTATTGTTAACCCAGCTTTCCAAGCTGATTTAGTTGAATACGGCAGACAATTATTTATGGATTTATTGAAAGATTCAGGCTTAAAAAATAATTGTAATTAATTTTTTCAAAAATCAATTCTGACAAATAAAAAAATACTCATTCAAAAACGTATACCGCCAAACAGATTAATCCTAGTCTAGCCCCAACGCATATATGATCAAACGAACTTAGCTAAACTTAGTTTAATTTCGCATATATGCGAAAAGGGGCTGAGGCTATCTCAATTAAATTGAGCTAACACACCTTGCAGAGGGTCAAGCACAGAGGCATTCAACCAGCTTGTGACAAGATCGGTTGGAGTTAATAAGCTATTTTGCGCTCCACTATCCCATACGCCAGTGAGTGCTGTTGAATAAGCTTGTGTTTTATCTTGGTCCATTGAACGATAGTACATTGGATAAGAAGCACTCTCGGCTGTAGGTGACATGTATCCAAGCGCATAACAAGCGCCATTTAATGTTTTGTCTGCACATTCTACTTGTGAAGGGATACTGTATTCAACGCCACCAGGAACCAAACTAGTCAATGCCTTATTAA
>JAZKEW010000101.1:0-3278 GCA_040386785.1 Bdellovibrionota bacterium | reverse complement strand
AGTTTAACATTAAGTGGTAAAAAGTTCAGTACCGATTTTCTGGGGAGTCGAGTTCCAGCGATTTTTTATATCTATAGGAAAAAGGTCGTGATTTTAATTTGCTAATTTTGAAATGTTTTTTAATTTCTTCAAATGCCTTATTCATATTGTCAATATCTTTCTGTTTGATAAGATTTTGCCCTTGACCTTGAAGTTCAGAGATTACTTCGCATACTACTTTGTGTAAATTAAGTAGTACTTGTTTGCGTTCTATTTCACAAACAGAGCCGTCTGAATTTCGCGAAACGACAAACTCAATATAAGTCAGAAAACTTTCTACGAAACGATAGTACTTGTATTTTGGGTTATAAATAAAATCTGCTACCGCTGCTTTGTGTTTACGAACATTGTCTTCATACAGAGCAAAATCTTTCTTGTATTCCTGACGGAGAATTTCGCATGCACCGCGCTGCTTTTTTAATGTATTTTCGGCATCTGTCTGTAATTTTTCTTTCTTCAACAGCTGTGCTTTATCCAATGGTAGTTGAAGCATCATAGCATCTAGTTGGAGATTTAGATTATTAATTTTAGCATTCAGATCATCAAGTCGTTTCAATTTCTGTTTTAGTTCTTTGCCGAGCAAAACCAATTGCTCCACTTGCTCCTTAAAAGGTTGACCAATTGCGCAGTCCGGCGTCATTGCTACCCCTTGATAATCAATGTGAGTCACTTTAAAACTAAGCTTTTCAGACCCTGCCGTATAATAGGCGTGTACAACAGTGTTTTCTTTTTTATTATCAAAAAACTGGTAATCCAGTTCAAATATGTTTTGCAGAGCCTGTTGAATGTGTAATTCCCCAATCTCATGCCTCTGATCGAAATTGAATTTAGAGTGCGCTTCCAATAAATCAATTCCATGATTTTCTGAGACAAAAAGCCCCCTTGCAAAGGGAACTTTATTTTCATCTTTAGAAATTTTGGGAACAGGATTAAAACCATCTTTTTTCAATATATCAACAAGACCACTCACCTCTCGATACAATGCCCCTATTTCTTCTTGAGTGCGTTCAGTATTTCCGCATTCTGCGAGTATGGCGCGGATTTTTTTCATTATTGGAGAACTTGTTGCGATAGAAACAAGATGTTCCACAACAATAGCCTCGCTATTAATACCAATATCAATTCGATATAAGTTTTGCTTGACGTATTTTTTGCTCCCTTTTGCAATGGAAGTAGCTGCTGCATCGCGAACTTTATTTGCATCAAAAATGGTTACTAAATAGCCACTGCCATCTTTTTTTACTTCAACTTGAACATTGCTTTGGCCTCTTATCACTTCTTTTTGGATATCAATTTCAAGAAAAGTTATTTTGCTTAAGATCTCACCAACTAAATTTGTATTTTTTATAACACATTTATTGTAATTTTCTTTCTCTGAGCCATAAAGTGAACGACCATGTATTTCTAGTTGCTCAATTAGTCTTTGGCCTAATTTTCTTTTATCAACGTCGCTGTCTAATAAACTTAGGGCATGCTCGTGTGAATTTGGAAAGTATTCGATTAGATCATCATTACCTACACTCACACCTACAGGTGCTCCTGGTATAGATTTTTGTATACGACGAGATTCAACAAGCATGCAAAGGTCTCCTTCATTGTCATAAAGAAGAACTATATGCACTATATGGTTATCAAGTTCAATGCGATTTGAAAAAAATAAATACTAAAAATGGATGCCATATTAAAATCTTTAAAAACTAAGCAAGATTTCTCCCCGCCATCACCCCACCGTCCACATCCCAGACAGCACCAGTGACCCAAGAAGAACGTTCAGAGAGCAAGAAAAGAATTACTTCTGCAACGTCTTTGCCTTCACCAATACGCCCTATTGGGTGAAAGCTGTTAAACGTTTGTAAAGTAGAACGCACCTGTTCTTTTGCAATAAACCCTTCATAAATAGGTGTTTCCACAACAGCAGGAGAAACCGCATTCACTCGTATATTAAATTCAGCAAGCTCCATTGCAAGATGCTGCGTAAGAGAATGTATACCCGCCTTTGCCATAGAATATGCAGAAGATGGGGTTGCTTGAATTGCCTGTTTTGCCCACATAGAACCTACATTAACAATATTTGCTTTAATTTTTTGTGCAAGCATATTTTTGACAATATGTTGAGTCACAAAATAAATTCCTTTATTTATTTGCATGTATAAATCATAGTCTTCTTTTGTATGTTCTATAAACAATTTTGGCAAAAAAACTCCTGCTGAATTCAACAAAAGATGAATATTTGTCTTCATGCCTTCAAGCATTGAAAAAAAAGATGATATGGAATCTTCTTTTGACAAATCAAGTGGAATTCCTTCTGCCTTTCCGTACTCAGATAAGACTTTAACTGCATTGTTAAGAGACTCAGGATTTCTTCCCGTAATAATAACTTCACCTCCGTTTTTTAAAATAAGCTCAGCAGTCGTGAACCCTATTCCAGTAGTTCCTCCAATAACAAGTAATTTTTTACCTAAAAATTCTTTCTCTTTGTACATAAAATGTTTTCCTTTTTCTATAAATAAACCTACTAGTAGGTAGTTTTCCGTGTCAAAAAAATTATTGCAATAAATCTTTCATAAGTGTTGCTCCAATTTTTTTTACAAAATCGGGCGATTTGAAAGCCTTTCCAACAACCATAGCTCCTTCTAGAGAAGATAAAAAAGCAAGTGCTTGATCTCTTGCATCTCCCACATAAGTCAATTCTTTTAAATTTTTCCCCTGCTTAAAAATTGATGTGAGCCAATTAGAATTCATAGTGAAAAATTTTTGTAATTCTATAAAGACCTCCTGTGATAATGATTTTGATTCCGCCGCTAAAATACCGCATAAACAAAGTTCCTGGCTGTTATTGTCATAGGCTGCAACAAAAATTTCTACATAAGCTTTTAAACAAGCTTTGGGAGAAGAATAATTGCTTTCAATAAGCTCTAACTTTTCTTGAGAGCGCTCAGAGTATCTTTGAACAACGGCAACTCCTAACTCCGATTTTGTAGAAAAATGATGATGAATACTTGATTTTTTAATTCCAACCGACTTTGAAATATCTTCATAAGAAAAACCGTTGTACCCAAAACTTTTAATTAAATTTTCGGCCGCATTTAATATTTTGTCACGGGTAGAAGCGCTTATGTGAGAATCTGTCGGCATAAATTATTTCCAATAACAAATCGTCGAGTAATCCAACCTACTAGTTGGTAGATAAACACACTCACTGCAACATGTCAAGGGAATTTTGTCTAATAAATTTTATA
>JAZKEW010000100.1:17719-20040 GCA_040386785.1 Bdellovibrionota bacterium | reverse complement strand
GGTAGTTTACGACAGAATACAACTCTTTCCATTTATCAAAAACAGGCTGATATTTGTTTTGCTTTTCTTTTGGTAGATCTGCAAATAATTTCTTATAATTCTCTTGAAGCGACACTAATGCATTATGGTTACCTTCAGGAAATTCTTGTCTAGATAGTTCATTTTGCATGGTTGCAGGCTTATTAGTAGATAGCGATTCTTCGATGGTCAGCTGCTGATGAGGCTTTGGTTGCAATTCTTCAGTCACAACGTTTGCCACTGTAACACTGCCAGACGTTATGGAACTCATACTCTCTAACTTATTGTGCGCCTGCACAAATTTTAACGAATATGAAATTTTAAAACCAATAGAACTTAAATGACGAAGAGCCTCAACCATGAAACCTTGATGCTGTTTATAAGCCTCAAACTCCACCTCTTTCCATTGATTTAAAATTCTTAATTCAGACATTTCAATCACCGGCATAGGGGTACAGCCTAAAATGTTGAGTAGCTCTTCCTTTGTTAATTCATCTGATGTTAATTTATTTTCAATATTGTCACATATTTTTGTATCTAATTTCTCACGTAATTCTTTCATCACAAGAGTATTTACAACAGTTTTACATCTTGCTTTTGCCTGCGCTTCTGCTGAAGAAAGTCCAGCATGATCTCCAGTAAATATAATTCCAAAACCATAAAAAGCAGAACTCGAATTTTTACCTTCTAAAGTAGTTTGGTAAAAATTAATTGGTCTATTAGGGTCAAAACCTTCATCTTCAAACCACTTAATTTCTTTCATCGCCTCAAGAATGTTAGGATGAATTTTAACTGTTTCGGAAGGATTTGAGTCAGCTAAAAACTTCATTCCAACACCGGCTTTATTATAAATCGTTGTACCTTTTTTCATTCTACTTGCAAGAACTAAAACAAGAAAAACTCTCTTAATATCGTAACCTTTTGGCAATTCTTCTCTTAATGATTCATAGGCTGATTCGATAACTTTATCATCCGTTAAATCAGCATTAGCATCTAATTTTAATTTAATTTTAAGCCGATCCATCTCCCCTTTAGTAAGAGTGAATTTATTTATTTTTTTACTTCCGGTACCCGTTATTCTACCGAGCAAAGAGTCTTTAAACTTTATCTTGAACTCCTGACAAAAGACACTCACTTTCTTTATTTTTTGAGAAAAGAAAAAAGTCTGATTTACATTTTTTAATAAAAAATCCTCATTTTCTGAAGAATTTTTTATAAAAGAAGAATCATTCAATTGTATGTTTATTTTATATCCGCGTTTGCTTGTTATTGTAAAATTTAATTCATTATTGATAATATGGATTTTTTTATGCTCTTTAACAACTTTATCCAGAATTTCTTTATCAATTTTTCCAAAAAAAATATTCAAAAGTATTTGAAATTCTTCATTAGAAATTTTTTTAATTTCGACACTTTTCGCCAAGGAATTTTTATAAATAAACCCGATAATAGCCAAAAGAGCACTTTCATTTAAGGGTTTTTTATTATAAAATAGTACTGTTAAATCCGCAAAATTATCCTCAGACTTCATAACTTTTTTGTAGCCACTGCAAAGTTGAACTTGAATATGTTTTAAATATTTTTCATTTTTATCATCTTTACCAGCTTGATCTATTTTCAAATTTAAGTATTCTTTAGAAAAATTATCCAATACTTGTTGCCTATAGCCGCGACAAGAGTCTAATTTATTTTTCAAAACTCTAAAAATTTCTTTAGCATTTTTTGTTAACGAAGAAACAGAGTCCAGTGATGTGCTTTTATGAACACAAATAAATAAAATGGCTGCTTTTAGTTGCACAGCCTTTTGCTCATTGCCATTTCCACATATAATTCCCAAAGACTTTTCTAATTCATGCAATAAAAAACCCTGTTCTGTTTGCCAATTACGAGTTCTTTCAGCTTTATTTACACGGAGAATTAAATTATGTAATAGGATTAAATTTCGAATATTTTCGGATTTCTCTGCACTAACATTAACACTTTTTATAAATTTAGTTAAAACTTCATTCGCTTTATTTTTTAAATCTTTTAATGATTTAGAATCTGCATCAGTTACACCCAAATTTCTGACCAGCTTCTTAAACTCTTCTTTACTTAAAGCGCTCTCTTTTGCATCATTAGTGGGTTTAGTAATTAAACTTTTATCTTGTTGCGAATCCGGTGTTACCGCCGCCCCAGCCCAAAACCAAGAAGAAGTTTTAGGAGCCGCACTTCGAACATGCTGACGAATGGCTTTTCCAAAACCCACTATTGGCTTACAATGACCGCCACCAGAAACTCCACCAGGCATAAAAGATAACCCT
>JAZKEW010000100.1:5222-17709 GCA_040386785.1 Bdellovibrionota bacterium | reverse complement strand
CAATTAAAAGACATCGAATCTATATCATAGAAGACGAATTTTTAAAAGAATTTTTTAATTAGCCATTTTGTTTTTTATGAAATTTCCCTGCCATTTCAACGCATCTTGTATCGCTTCTTCAATACTTTTTGCAGCTTTCCAGCCTAATAATTCAAAGGCTTTATTTGAATTTGCATAAGCCCCAGCAACATCACCAGGTCTTGGCTCTGTTTCCTTTATTGGTAATTTTTTACCAATTACATTTTCAAATGCAACAAGAAGTTCTTTTACAGTAACTCCATTTCCAGTTCCTAAATTAACGCACAAGTAATTTGAATTTTCATGCATATTAGTAAAAGCATTTGAGAAATTTTCTACCGCCTTCACATGCGCCAAAGCCAAGTCCCACACATGAATATAATCCCGAATTCCACTACCATCGCGAGTTGGCCATGTCGTGCCAGTCAAATTAAACTCAGGCAGTTTTCCATTAGCAACTTCAAGAAGTTTGCCTAAAACATGACTTGGATTATTCGCATATTGCCCCGTCCGCATTTGTGGATCAGCACCAATAGGATTAAAATAGCGTAGAGAAATACCTTGTATATTGTAGGCCGCACAGTAATCTTGCAGCACCATTTCCATCATATATTTTGTTCTAGCATAAGGACTGCTTGGCTTTATTGGAGAAGATTCCGTTACCATAAAACCTGGCACAACATCATAAATTGAAGCCGAACTGCTAAAAACAACTCGTTTGCAATTTAAACTTGCTAAAAGCTTGAATAATTCAACAGATTTAACAACATTTTCTGTATAATATTCAAAAGGTTTTTCCACACTTTCAGGCACAAGTATAAGTGCGGCACAGTGAATTGTAGCATAAATGTCGGGGTGCTCTTGAAATATTTTTTTTATAAGAAAATTATCAGCAATATCTCCCTTATAAAATATTTTATTCTTTGTAAATTCTAGGCGCCCTTGCACCAAAGAGTCTAGTATAATTGGGATATGCCCAAAATCTTCCAAAGCGGAGCAAATTGTACTCCCTATGTAGCCAGCACCACCAGTCACAAGAATTTTCATAAAATCTCCAAAAAACAAAGCTCTTACAAGGAAAAATAAACACCGTAATATATTGCGACAGCAGTGGTGAAGCAAGTTTTTTCAAACGGTATCTTAAGAAAACAAGCGTTCTTGCCGAAACATATTCAGAACAAATTAAATATTGACAAAGAATTAATTAATATGGTAGCTTATTTTAATGAATTTATAAAAAGGAGTTACGATGAAAGTTTTTTCTGTTGTCATTTCATTCTTGTGTCTACAATCCATCTTCTATGGCTGCTCATACATGCATTCTGGCTCTATCAAAGCCACTTCACCACATCAACAGGACCTTGCACCTTCAGAAAATGTCCAGCCTGCTGATGATGAAACAAGTTCTGAAAAACAATTTAACACTTTTTCATTATCAGGCAGTGAAACAAATAGTACTTTTACAGCAACAGGAACGATAGATCAAACAGCTCAAACAATTATTGTGAATGTTCCCTTTGATACAAAAGATGAACTACTCGCTAATTTAGTGGCTACATTTGACATTATTGGCGACCATGTTGAAGTCGACGGAGTCGAACAAAATGCCACTACTGGCCACGATTTCACAAATAATAATAAAGTTATTTACTCAGTTGTTGCAGAAAATGGAAGTAAAATAAATTATAGCGTGACAGTAAACAGACTTCCTAGCACCGTGAAAGACTTTCTGACTTTTTCATTAAGAGCCGATAATGTTCCTGATGGGGACGGCGCCAAGACTGAAATTCATTATGTCACCATACGGTCTACAGCCGTTAACATTGATAACGTAAATAATACGATTGAGGTCACATTCCCCTCTAGCATTAGAGCAGATTTAATAGCGGAATTTTCAACAAATAGCTCAGTAGAAAACCCTGTTAAAATTGGAGATGTTTCGCAAATTAACGGTTCTACCCAAAATGACTACTCCAATCCTGTTGCCTTTACAATTAAAGCCGGTGATGGCTCTACTCGAAACTACACCGTAACTGTGAAAACTCCTCCTCCCCCTCCTTCTCCCAAAAAAAAGTAAAATAAACGATCCCAAAATCAAACAGATAATGCGAAAATAAAGTTATATATTGCACGAGCTGGGCCCACGTAGTAAGAAGGGGGGACCATTTCAGGGGAGACTTTATGTTTCAAGATTATCTATTTTTTGGTGTGGATAGCAAAGTTTTTTACTCTTATCGCATGCTGCATTTAAGCGCTACCGTTGAAGAGGCCCGCAAAATGCATGGCCTTAGCCTGAATAAAGGGCTGCTGCTATCTGACGCTCTGCTTGGAAGCGTGCTTCTCTCGTCTCTGCTTGAATACGAGCAACGTATTAACCTCAGAATTCATTGTGGCGATCACTTCACCATAGGCACTGAAACCAATGCTGAAGCACAAACTCGAGGCTATATTGAGTGCAATGAAAATTCAGATATTGTAAAAAGCATTGACCAAGGGACTAAAGCAGAAAGCGAGCTTATTGTCCGCTCTATTCGCTCACAAAAAAATAAAACCAGTTTGTTTGAAGGTGTCACATCATCTTATACAAATAGCATTCAAGACGCTTTAAATGAACATTTATCTTCAAGTTATCAAATGAATACAAAGTTGCGTTTGAATAGCTGGATTAATCCAGAAAGCCAAACCCTGTGTGCATTTGGAGTTATTTATCAAGAATTGCCTGAAATACCAATGCAAATTTCTACTAAACTTGAAAATTACATTGCTTCTTTGCCCTCCATGCAAGAACTTTATTTATTTAACAGCGACCCCGATATTCTTGCACAAAAGCTTATCCCTGATGAAACAAAGGCCGTAAAAAGTATTCATCCTAAATTTGTTTGCGAATGCTCCACAGAAAAAGTGGAAAGCGCTATAGCGGCATTTCCTGTTGAAGATCTCGAAGACATGATTCACAAAAGAAAAGATATTGAAGTCAAATGCCATTACTGTAGTAAAAACCACATTGTGACTGCACAAAGAGTTGGAGAAATTTACACACGACTACTTAATTTAAATAATTTAAATTGAACTTCCTTTAGAGTTACAACACAAAAAAGAGTTTTATGATTATTTTACCTTATCCTCATACTTTGCGAAAATGTAGCTTTATTAAACGATACAAACGCTTTTTTGTCGATGTTTTACTTGAAAATGGTAGCACAGACACCGTGCACTGCGCGAATAGCGGTAGCATGAAAAACTGCCTCGTTGAGGACGTTGATACTTACACACTGGATTCTTTCAATGAAGAAAGAAAACTACGACATTCCCTTGAACTTTTCAATTTAAATGACGGGCTAGCCTGTTTAAATACCTCTCGCGCAAATAATTTAACTGAAAAAATTCTACTTGATACTATTGGAAAAGATAAACAAAATTATTACACAAAAGCCCATTTCCCATACGAACAATTTAGCCAATACAATGAAGTACACCGTGAAGTTAAATTTAGTGACAAAACACGCTTTGATTTTTGCCTTACTTCTTCAAATTCTGTAAAGAAGTGTTGGATAGAAGTAAAAAGTGTCAGCCTATGCTTAAATGAACACACTTATGCATTTCCAGACGCCGTTACAGAACGAGGGCAAAAACATTTAATCGATTTAATGGCTGCAAAAAAATTAGGTCATGATGCCTGGCTATTTTTTGTGATGATGCGTGGCTCAAATATAAATGAAGATGTATTGGCAAAAAGTTTTCGTGCGTGTCATGAAATTGATCCTAAATACGCCTCTCTTTTAGCAGAAGCAAAAAAAGAAGGCGTTAAAATTGGTATTATTGTACCTGAAATTACAATACAAGGTTTTGGTTTAAGGGGAGTTTATGTCGATTAAAAAAAGTCCCGTATTTTATCCATTAATTTTATTGTGCCTACTTGGTTGCACTTGGGGCACAAGTTTTTCCATTGCAAAATATGCTATGCAAAGTGGAATTACACCACTCGGTTATTCATTTTGGCAAAGTGTAGGACCCGCTATTCTTATTTCTTGTGTTGTGTTGCTTAAAGAGAAAAAAATTCCCCTCTCTATAAACCATCTTCTTTTTTATATCGTGTGCGGTTTAATAGGAATATGTTTGCCAAATTTAAGCATGTATTTTTCCGCCCCGCATTTAGATTCTGGGCTTTTAGGTCTTGTGGTGAACACCTCGCCAATTATGACGTATGGTTTTTCTATTTTATTTATTATTGAAAAATTTAGACCGGTCCGTTTTTCTGGAATTTGTATTGGATTTTTAGGGCTACTGTTATTATTTTTGCCAAAATTAAATTATCCTGCTCAATGGCACTGGCTGTTATTTGCGCTCTCCACACCTTTTTTGTTGTCATTGTGCACAATTTTTATGGTTAAAGCACGACCAAAAAATTCTTCTTCGCTCTCTCTTTCCGCAGGAATGCTTATTGCAGCGGCTGTTATGATTATCCCTGTGACGCTTAATGCCCATCAATTTCATCCATTGACGACGTTTAATTTGCCAAATTTATTTATTGTGATTGAAATTTTATTATCAAGCCTAGGCTACATTTTATTTTTCGAATTGTTAAAAACTGCAGGACCTGTTTACTACAGCCTTGTTGGCTGCGTTGTTGCTCTTGTCGGCTTGCTTTGGGGTGCAATTATTTTTAAAGAAACACCGACATCTCTTGAGTGGATAGCTGTTACCTTAATTCTAGGCGCTATTTTTCTTGTTTCGTTTGTACCCGCTACGAAGTTGCAGACAAGCTCTTCACCATCAACGCTTTAATTGTATGCATTCTATTTTCTGCTTCATCAAAAACCAAGCTGTGTTTTGATTTAAACACCTCTTCAGTCACTTCAAAACCTTTATTTGCTGGTAAACAGTGTAAGAAAACACAATTCGAATTTTGTGTCTCATACATTAACTTTGCATTAACTTGATATGGTCTCAGCAGCTCAATTCTATTTTGAATATCTAAATTATTTTCCTCACCCATGGAAACCCAAACATCCGTATAAAGACAATCCGCGTTCAGCACAGCTTTTTGTGGGTTGGTTTCCACCACAATTTCTGCACCAGTTTCCTTTGCTAAATTGCATGCTTGTTGAAAAATTCCCGTATTTGGCTGGCGACTTTCCGGCGCACACAAAACACATTTCATGCCTAAAAAAGCGCAAATAATCATGAGAGAGTGGGCGACGTTGTTAGCAGCATCACCTAAATAAACAACTTTTTTCCCACATAAATTACTGCCAAATTTTTCTTGCAAGGTCATAGCGTCGGCAAGAGCTTGTGTGGGATGGTGATCATTTGTAAGAGCATTCCAAACAGGTCGCCCAGAGTATTGCACTAATTTATTCACTGTCTCTTGTTCAAAACCACGGAACATAATTCCATCAAATAATCGCCCTAACACGCGAGCAGTGTCTTCAAGACTTTCTTTTTTTCCAAAATGAATGTCGTCTTTGCTAAAGCACTCGGCATGAGCCCCTTCGTCATGGGCTGCAACAATAAAAGAACAACGGGTACGGGTGCTTGGTTTTTCAAAAATAAGAGCAATATTTTTATGTTTGAGTCTTTGTGGAAAAATTTCGTGCTTTTTTTCGTGTTTTAATTCGTGAGAGAGTTTTAACAAATATTCTATTTCAGAAACAGAATATTCAAGCAATGTCAGTAAAGATTTTCCTTGTAAACTCATACAGCCTCCAAAGCAAAATAAGCATGTTGGAAAGCCTTTAAATAAAACTCAAAACTTCGCTTATCAAAACACATTGGAATATTTAACAGAATTGATTGATGCAAAATATTTAAAACATTGGGGTTATCAATATGACTATTCCCCGCAACAATTAAACTTATTTTTTTATTCTGCAAAAGATTAAAAATATTTTCGCAAGCATGGTTTTGAAATTCAATTAAGTTTGAGTTTAAAAATTCTTGTTTTAATTTCTGTTCATAAAAATCAAATTCACTCTCATTTTTTAAAAAAATAACATTCATTTCAGGATTTAGCTTATTACCCGCAGAAACAAACGCTTTATATAAAGCTTCATTCAAATTTACGCTAGAAGACATAACTTCGCCAATGGAGCGCATTTCTGGCCCCAATATAGGCGCAAACTCTTTGAATTTATGGAATGGAAAAACAGGAGCTTTTACACAAAAACGCTTTTTATTCTCAATGACAGAATTTAAATTACACTCTGAAAGCGTTTTCCCAAGACAAACTTTTGTTGCAAGTTGTGCCATGGCAATTCCAGTACTTTTTGACACAAATGGCACTGTACGAGAACTGCGTGGGTTCACTTCAATAATAAAAATTTCATCATCTTTTATAGCAAACTGAATATTTAATAAACCAAGCCCTTTGACATCCATAGCAATTTGTTTACAAATAAGCCTCATTTTTTCTTGGATAGAATGACTTATGGTAACCGGTGGGGTCACACAACTACTATCGCCAGAATGAATTCCAGCCGCTTCTATATGTTCTAAAATTGCGGGAATAAAAACATTCTCACCGTCGCAAACAAAATCAATATCGCATTCAGTTGCTTCACTTAAATATTTATCAATTAACACAGGCTGAGTTTTATCAATATAAATAGCTCTTGCAAAATAGTAATTAAGCTCTTCTTCGCAATGCACAATTGCCATTCCCCTGCCACCAAGGACAAAAGAAGGCCTCACTAAAACAGGATAACCAATTTTATTTGCAATTTGCACTGCAGAAGAAAGCTCTTTTGCAATACCAAATTCAGGTGCTTTTAAATTTAATTTTTTAAGCACAGCTCCAAATTTTTCGCGATCTTCTGTCAGTTCTATGGAAGCAAAGCTTGTTCCAAATATTTTATAACCAGCTTCTTCAATATATTTAGCAATTTTAAGAGAGCTTTGCCCACCAAATTGAATAAAAACACCTACTGGATTTTCTTCTCTTAAAATATCAAGGACGTCTTCTTTGGTGAGCGGTTCCATATAAAGCTTATCTGCTGTGTGGTAATCCGTACTCACAGTTTCAGGGTTCGAGTTAATCATGACTGCATAATAACCCATTTCTTGCACGGCTTTTACTGCATGAACACAAGAATAATCAAACTCAATGCCTTGTCCTATTCTGTTTGGACCACTTCCTAAAATAACAATTCGAGGTTTTTGAGAAATAATATTGTCGTTAAAATTTTCAAATGTTTTGTAATAGTAAGGAGTTTTTGCAACAAATTCTGCTGCACAAGTATCAACCATTTTAAATGTGGGTTTTATTTGATACTCTGCAAGAAGCTTCAACACATCACACTCAGATATTTTATGTAAATCAGCAATCTGAGTATTGCTAAAGCCAAACTGTTTTGCTTGAATGAGTTTTTCTTTATTTAAATTTGATTGCAAATCATTCTCAAAATCAACCAACTCATTAATTTGATAAAGAAACCATTTTCCTACATGAGTTATTTTATGTATTTCTTCTAAATCATACTTTCTTTTTAAAGCTTCTTTAATATAAAAAAAGAGCTCTGGAGTTGGCGATTGCAAGTGAGCCATAAGGTCTTCAACAGAGGTATTCTTTAAACACACTTTACTTTCAAAGCCAATATAGCCTTGCTCTAATGCTCGCCAAGCTTTTTGAAAAGCATCTTTAAAGTTATGCCCAAATGTTAATACTTCTCCCACCGATTTCATTTGTATGCCAAGTAAATTTGAAGCGCCTGTAAATTTTTCAAAATCGAAGCGAGGAATTTTAATGACAACATAGTCAATGGCTGGTTCAAAAGCTGAAATAGAATTTCCTGTAATTTCATTTTGAATTTCGTCAAGACTCAACCCAATGGCTAGTTTTGCAGAAATACGCGCAATTGGGTAACCAGTTGCCTTAGAGACAAGCGCTGAACTACGTGAAACACGCGGGTTCATCTCAATCACAACCATTCTTCCTGTTAACGGATTGAGTGCAAACTGAATATTTGCACCACCGGTTTCCATGCCAATTTTTTCAAAAATATGCTTGGCACAATTGCGTAACTCTTGATATTCTCTATCTGTCAAAGTCATGCACGGCGCTATCGTAATGGAATCACCCGTGTGCACGCCCATGGGGTTTATATTTTCAATGGCACACACAACCACAAAATTTCCTTTGCAGTCACGCATAACTTCAAGCTCATATTCCTTCCAACCAATAATAGATTCCTCAATACATAATTCCGCATGGGTGCTTGAACTAAAACCAATATTCAGGATATTTCGAAATTGATCTTCATTATAAGCAATGCCACCACCGGTGCCACCTAGCGTAAATGAAGCTCGTATAATAAGTGGATATTTCAACGTAGATGCAAGTTCTAGCGCTTCTTGCCTATTTGTAGCGAGCCCACCTTTGACAACACCATAGCCCAAGTCTTCAACAAGTTGTTTAAATTCACGTCTATCTTCTGCTTTTTTGACAGTTTCGGGATTCACTCCAATATATTTTATATTTCTTTTTGTTAAATCATCATGCGCACACAATTCCATAAATAAATTGAGTGCAACTTGCCCCCCCATAGTCGGCAAAATAGCGTGGGGTTTTTCAATATCAATAATTTTTAAAAGACTTTCTCTTGTCAGAGGCTCAATATACACTTTATTCGCAGTTTGATTGTCGGTCATAATTGTAGCTGGATTTGAATTGACTAAAACAACTTCGTAACCTTCATCTCTTAGAGCAATACAAGCTTGTGTCCCTGAATAGTCAAACTCGCAACCTTGACCTATTTGAATTGGACCTGAGCCAATGACAAATATTTTTTTAATATCAATTCTTTTTGGCATAGACAGACTCTTTATTTAATTTTATTGCGGCTATAAATTCTTCAAATAAATTTCGAGCATCGTGGGGACCTGGATTTGATTCCGGATGAAATTGCACAGAAAACAGAGGCAGATGTTTATGTCTGATTCCTGCAATAGTATTGTCATTTAAATGCACGTGCGTCACTTCAAAAATATTATGACTTAATTCAACAACATAATTATGATTTTGTGAGGTAATGTACACCTGTGGTTCATTACCGTGCGGAAATAAATTTTTTACCGGATGATTTACCGCATGATGCCCGTGTGACAATTTAACTGTGTTTTCTCCATAAGCAAGAGCAATAAGTTGATGTCCCAAGCAAATGCCAAAGGTTGGATATTTTTGTGAGAGTTCATAAATAACGTTTAATATGTTACTTTGTTCCGCAAGAATTTTAGGATCTCCCGGCCCATTGCTAAAAAAAAGGCCATCCGGTTGGATGGCCTCAATATCAGCAACACTTGCAGTGTAAGGAAATAAAACAACTTCACAATCTGTGGCATGAAGTGAGTTTAAAATGCCTTGCTTGATACCAAAATCTATGACTGCAATTTTATATTTTTTATTGCCGGTATTTTGAACTCTTTCTTTTGAAAAAACATAACGCGCTGTTTGATTGTCTGTTTTGATTGTTGAAGCATGCGTTAACTTTTCCATTAAACTATTTTTATCGTGGTCAAGTGTAGAACAAATTGCCATAAGACAGCCTTCATCACGAATTTTTTGCGCTAAAAAACGTGTATCTAGACCACACAGGGCAATTTTATTTTTCTCTTGTAAAAATTTTTCCAAACTCATTTTAGAGCGGTAGTTATCAGGTGTAACAGAAATGTTTTTGCATAAAATAGCCTCTGCATACATATGGGAAGACTCTAAATCTTCCATTGTAATTCCCGTATTTCCAATATAACTTGTGGTAAATAACACCATTTGCCCTAAATAAGAGGGATCGGAAAGCACTTCTTCATAGCCTGTCATGGCGGTGTTAAAAACTAATTCACCGACAGCTTCTGTATTTGCACCAATGGCTTGGACACAAAAATAGGAGCCATCTTCCAAAAGAAGAGAAGCTTTTTTCATAAAAGTAATTCCTATTTTATTATCCGTTCATGCTGTTAAGAAATTCATCGTTCGTTTCTGTGCGCTCAAACCTTTGCAATAAGAATTCCATAGATTCGATTGGCGACATTGGATGAAGAACTTTACGCAATACCCATAAACGATTAAGGGTTTCGCGGTCAAGTAGTAGGTCCTCACGACGAGTTGCGCTCTTGTTGATATCAATTGCAGGAAACACACGACGTTCTGCCAGACGACGGTCGAGCACAAGTTCATTATTACCAGTACCCTTAAATTCTTCAAAAATAACTTCATCCATGCGGCTACCCGTGTCAATAAGTGCTGTGGCAATAATAGTTAGACTACCACCTTCTTCGACATTTCGTGCGGCACCAAAAAAGCGCTTTGGTTTGTGTAAAGCATTAGCATCCACACCACCCGTTAAAATTTTTCCGCTAGGAGGAACCACGCTGTTGTAGGCACGAGCAAGGCGCGTAATGGAGTCAAGTAGAATAACAACGTCGCGCTTGTGCTCAACAAGGCGTTTTGCTTTCTCAATCACCATTTCAGCAACTTGTACGTGACGTTGCGCAGGTTCATCAAACGTTGAACTCACAACTTCACCACGAACAGAACGCTCCATATCAGTAACTTCTTCAGGTCTTTCATCAATAAGTAAGACAATAAGAACAACCTCAGGGTGGTTTTGCGCAATGGAGTTTGCAATATTTTGCAATAAAATTGTTTTACCTGTTTTAGGAGGTGCAACAATAAGCGCACGCTGACCTTTTCCAATTGGTGCAAATAAATCCATAACGCGGGTGCTATAAACTTGAGGATCATTTTCAAGCTTAAAACGTTGGTCAGGGTGAATTGTGGTTAAGTTGTCGAATAATATTTTTTCGCCGGTGAAATCTGGTGGTTCACCATTTACATTTTCTACTTTTAGCAACGCAAAATAACGTTCGTTGTCTTTGGGTGGACGGATTTGTCCAGAAACAGTATCACCCGTACGTAAATTAAAACGGCGAATTTGAGACGGAGAAACATATATGTCATCGGGGCCAGGAAGATAATTATAATCTGGTGCTCGCAAGAAACCAAAACCGTCAGGCAAAGTTTCCAGAACACCTTCTGAATAAACAACTCCATTGCGCGCAGCTTGAGCTTCCAAAAGTGCAAACACAAGGTCCTGCTTGCGTAAATTTGCAGCCCCTTCAATCCCTAATTCTTTTGCTAGATGCACGAGATCACTGATGTGCTTCTCTTTTAATTCTTTTAAATTCATAACTGGAATTTCAGCATTAAATTCTGGCTCTTTTTCATCACCTGTCTGAACAGGACGGATTTGATCTTTTCTTCCACCACCGCTTCCGCCGCTGCCACCACCGCCTTGTTGTTGCGGACGGCTTAGGTTTTGATTCGGGTTAAATGGCCTAGAACCACCACCTTGCGGTGAACCATTTTGTTGTGACAGCATGCGATTGGGCGCTGGCTGATGATTTGCACCAAAAGGTTTAGACATATTAGGTGGATAGGGAGATGGCGCACCGCCACCACTGGAACCCGCTGAAGACGATCCTGATGGAGGCATGCCGTCTTTTGAACGATTAAATGTTTTTTTAGATGGCGTGTAGGTAGATATACTTTGATCGGAATCGGAGTCAGAGCTTGAAGAACTCGTATCGTTGTTGAAGATATTGTTCTCGTCCATCGTCCTACGCACATAACGCCGTGTTCCACCAGAATTGGTATTATTGTTATTGCGTTTACGAGAATCGTCTGACTCATCAAAATTCTTATTGTCATCTGTCATGTTGTAAAATCCAAAGAGGGGAAAAAAGGGTTGAAAAAACAAGGAAGTAAAAGAAATGATTGGCATGAAGCCAAAACTTCATTGATTACGATCTGCGGCTTGCGGCTAAAGAGCACACACCCAGGCAGGCTAGACGCTCCAATTTGGAAAGTCAAGGTGGTTTTTGCACATTTGTAAAATTGTTGTGATTATTGATAACTAACGTCGCTATAGTAAACAAGCCAAAGCAGCGAGCTGAAATCTTTTGCGGCTAGGCGTTTCCCGTTTGAACAAGAATTGAACAATAATTGTCTTTGATCATCCGTTGCAAGGGATAAATCAATTCCTAATTCCTCCCCTAACATGTTCCACAGTTTAAACATCTGCTCTTCGCTGAGAGAGAGAACATCGCCATCTCTATACTTGGCCGTCTTTCCAACAAAAGCCCCCTCCAAAATTTTCAGTAACTCATCTTGAAGAATTTCAGGTCGCATAACATTAACCTCCCGAAGTTCAATAAGTTTGCTGCTAGAGAGATTTACATTTATCTCCCAACATCTGCACGAATCGCTCTAACTTCATCCCTCTGCTGCCTTTTACCAAAACAACAGACTGCGATAAATTCAAGGTGACTTCATCAAAAAAACGGTTCGGATTTTCGTTTACATCCATCCAGAAAACACGAGTACCATTTTCTTTTAAAAGACTTTCCTTAATTTCTTGAAGCAATTTATAACAACTATACATCGCAGAGCCGTAAAGACACAAGTGGGTTTGCTTCA
>JAZKEW010000100.1:2784-5212 GCA_040386785.1 Bdellovibrionota bacterium | reverse complement strand
TTTTTTCAGCGTGGGAACAAGATATTCGTGCCAATAATTTGACTCAGTTCCAAGCTCCAACATATCCCCAAGAACAACAAGTTTTGGCTTATCAACAAACAATGGTTTTTCCAAAATATGCAACGCAACTTCCATACTTAGTGGGCTTGCATTGTAAGTATCATCGTACAAGACAGCACCGTTTGGTAAAGTCACTAAATTAGAGCGCATTGGTGGAGGAATAAATTTTTTAAATCCTACCTCAATTTCTTCAGGAGTCATACCAACACATAGTGCAGTTGCAAATGCTAATGCAAAATTAGCTGCGTTGTGTTTGCCTAGCAAAGGCAAATTAAAATGATACGACATTAGTTTATTATGAGAATATAATTCAACCAGTAATTCCATTGAAGCTTCTTTTTCAGCCAAGATGCTCCAAATTATTCTATTATTTTTTTTATAATCAACAGATTCATTTTTTTCAATAACTGCATAATCATTTGAAACACTCTCAACATAAAAATCTCTTATTTTTGGATCAAACAACTGCCAGATTTTTTTAGACTGCGGAGAAGAAAATAAAATAAATTCTTCTTTTATAGCGGTATCCCAATTGTTTAAGCCAGTTAAATGCTCGGGCCCCAATGCCGTAAGAAGAACGATATCGGGTTTACCAACGTCAAGATGTTTTTGCATAGCACCGACTTCATCAATACCAATTTCAAGCACCAAAGCACTTGGTGGATTTTCCACGTTGTGTGATTCTTGCAATAGCGTCAAGGCAAGGCCTAAGTAACCATTTTCGCTTTTATCTGTTTTTGTCACAATGTTGTTACGCCCAAGAAGCATACTGTAAAGAATTTCTTTGGTTGTGGTTTTGCCATTGCTGCCACCAATACCTATAACGGGAAAAGGAAATTTTTGTCGCATATACTTAGCAAGTTTTCTAAGGGCATCAGTCACATTTTCAACACAAATACAGCTCTCTTTTTCTTCTTTTGTCAACTCATTTAAAACCGGAGAATGAACATGAACCAAGGCAAGTTGCACCTTATTTTGAAAACATTGTTTCAAATAGTTGTGCCCATCGTATTTGTCCCCCTTGACAGCAACAAACATTTGGTTTGGTTTTATTTTACGACTATCTTGACTGATGCCTTGGAGAATCAACTTTTCAAAATGAGCGTTGGGGCATGGGTTACCTGTGACAATTTCATATATTTGTTTTGCATTTAATGGCCACATAAGACTCCTTAACATGATTGACTTTCTTCGAAACCTATCCGACAGTTCTGTGTTATATGTTCTCATCTTAGAGGAATCAATTCAATGGAACTAAACTTTCAATACCATCCTAAGCACAAAATTCGTTTTGTCACAGCAACCTCATTATTTGATGGCCACGACGCCAGCATCAATATATTTCGACGCCTTTTACAGCAATCAGGAGTAGAAATCATTCATCTAGGCCACAACAGAAGTGTGCAAGAAGTTGTTGATGCTGCTATTCAGGAAGATGCACAAGCAATTTGCGTTAGTTGTTATCAAGGAGGGCATGTTGAATATTTTAAATACATGAAAGACATGCTTAAGGAACTTGGAAGAGATGATATGAAATTATTTGGCGGTGGTGGTGGTGTCATTATCTCCAAGGAAATAGAAGAACTTCATAAATATGGAATCACTCGAATTTATTCCCCGGAAGACGGAATGGCTATGGGACTAGAGGGCATCATTTGCGACATGCTAGAAAAGTCTGATTACGCCTTAAATCACTTCCCCAATAACTCAAAAAATAAATTAAAATTTGCCCGCGCGTTAACACTGATTGAAAATGATTCCGAATTATTACCTGAAGAAATAAAAAATCAAATAAAAAATGGGCGAAAAGGTCATAAAAAATCCCCCCTCGTGCTCGGTATAACGGGCACTGGAGGCGCAGGAAAAAGCAGTCTGACAGACGAAATTATTTTGCGTTTTGTTTTAGAATTTCCTGAAAAAAAAATATGCATATTTAGCGTAGATCCCTCTAAAACAAAAACGGGAGGGGCTCTTTTAGGCGACAGAATTCGCATGAACGCCATCCAGCATGAAAATATTTTTATGCGTAGTTTCGCAACACGAGGAAGTAAAAAAGAAATTTCTCATGCCATAGAGGACTCTATTTCTCTTGCTCGCTCCTCAGATTACGATTTAATTATTGTTGAAACAAGTGGGATTGGGCAAGGTGATACCGGTATTTTAGAGGTGAGCGATTTATCACTTTATGTCATGACAAGCGAATTTGGAGCAGCCACTCAACTTGAAAAAATTGACATGCTCGATTACGCAGACATGATTGCAATTAATAAATTTGACCGAAGGGGTTCTGAAGACGCATTTCGTGACGTCAAAACAACAATTCGTAGATCTCGTTACGCCGGTAAAAAAATAGACGATGAAGATTACC
>JAZKEW010000100.1:0-2774 GCA_040386785.1 Bdellovibrionota bacterium | reverse complement strand
TTATTAAAACTCTGTGAAGAAAAAAGTGGCGTAAAATGGGAAAAAAACAATATTAATTTTAAAACTTCAAAAAAATCCAGCCACAATGGACTTATTATACCACAACATAGAACAAATTATTTAGGTGAAATTGCACAAACCGTACGAGACTATCATAAAGAAACTTTGCGATTAGTAGAAATTTCAACAAATATTTATGCACTTGAAAAATCACAAAAACTAATTGACGACTTAAACACTCAAAAATCAATAGAAAATAAATTAAATTTACTGAAAAAAAATCTCACCGATGAATGCTTAAAACAGCTTCATGGCTGGCAAGATTTAGTAAAAAATTATTCTAGTGATCAATTTAAATATGAAGTACGTGGAAAAAGTTTCTTTGTAGACTTAAACTACGTCTCACTTTCTGGAACGAAAATTAAAAAGGTATACCTCCCTCAATTTGAAAATTATGGAGACATCATAAAATTTCTTCGTAATGAAAATACTCCTGGCTCTTTTCCTTTTACCGCAGGGGTTTTTCCTTTTAAAAGAACCGATGAAGATCCCAAACGACAATTTGCCGGTGAAGGTGGACCAGCAAGAACCAACCACCGCTTTCATTATTTAACGCAAAATGATCCTGCCAAACGCCTCTCAACTGCATTTGATAGTGTGACCTTGTATGGTGGAGACCCTGCAAAAAGACCCGATATCTACGGAAAAGTTGGCGAAAGCGGAGTGAGTATTGCAACACTTGATGATATGAAATTACTTTATCAAGGCTTTGATTTATGCGATCCCAATACCAGCGTGAGCATGACAATTAATGGCCCAGCTCCAATTATACTTGCGTTTTTCTTCAACACTGCGATTGATCAAGCCATTGAAAAAGCGCAAAGCAACAAGAAATCTCCCCTCACAAAAGAAGAAATGAAACAAATTGAAACTCAAACCTTAAAAACGGTGCGAGGCACTGTACAAGCCGATATTTTAAAAGAAGATCAAGGGCAAAACACATGTATTTTTTCCATTGATTTTGCTTTAAAAATGATGGGAGATATACAAGAATTTTTTGTTAAAAATGAAGTGCAAAATTACTATTCTGTGAGTATTTCCGGCTATCATATTGCCGAAGCAGGCGCCAACCCAATTTCTCAGCTTGCATTTACGCTTGCCAACGGCTTTACCTACGTCGAATATTATTTAAGCCGAGGCATGAATATTGATGATTTTGCACCAAGCCTAGCGTTCTTTTTTAGCAATGGCATGGACCCTGAATATTCTGTGATTGGCCGTGTTGCCCGCAGAATTTGGGCTATTGTACTAAAAAATAAATATGGAGCTGGTGATCGTTCACAGAAATTAAAATACCACATCCAAACCAGTGGCCGTTCGTTGCACGCACAAGAAATTGATTTCAATGACACACGCACAACACTGCAAGCCCTCATGGCTCTTGCTGACAACTGCAATTCTCTGCACACAAATGCCTACGATGAAGCTATAACAACCCCTACCGAAGAAAGTGTGCGTAGAAGTATGGCTATTCAGCTTATACTTGCAAAAGAATATGGTGTCTTAAAAAATGAAAATCCATTGCAAGGCTGTTACTTTATTGAAGCTTTAACCAACTTGGTAGAAGAGGCTGTTCTTGCTGAATTTGACAAAATTTCTGCCCGTGGTGGAGTTTTAGGCGCTATGGAAACTCAGTATCAACGTGGAAAAATACAGGAAGAAAGTTTGTATTACGAAACTTTAAAACACAACGGCAAGCTCCCTATTATTGGCGTGAATACTTTCTTAAATTCTAAGACAAATAAAAATACATCCCCACAGGAAATTCAATTATCTCGCGCAAGCTATGAAGAAAAAGAAGATCAACTATCCAGGCTAAATAATTTTAAGCAAAGAAATACACAAACATCAAAACAAGCTCTTGAGCAATTAAAACAGACTGTTCTTGCGGGGGAAAATATTTTTGCAGAATTACTGCACACAACTCGTCATGCAAGTTTAGGTGAAATTACTGAAATGTTATACGCCGTAGGGGGGCAGTATAGAAGAGCAATGTAAATCTATGAATAATATATAAAAAAAGCAGGTTAAAACTAACCTGCTTTTCTGAACATCTCACTCATTGGATGAATGACAACTTTCTTAACTTTTTTTGCCGTTGGTTTCTTCTTTTTAGGAGCAGCTGCTTTCTTCTTCACAGACTTTGCCTTTGTTTTAGAAACTACTTTTTTCTTTGCAACCTTTTTCTTCACGGCTTTTTTCTTGACAACTTTCTTTTTGATTGCTTTCTTTTTGACTACTTTAGCTTTTGTTTTCAGCTTTTTAGCGACAACTTTTTTAACAACCTTTTTTTTGGCCTTACCGAGTGTAGGAGTTTTTTTCTTCTTTTTTACGGAAGAAACCTTCTTCACCGTTTTCTTTGTAGCCATCTTTTTTTTAAGCACCATCGATCTCTCCCTCTCTCATCGCTTCCGATGAATTGTTAATTTAGCGTGGCGTCATCACGACGCATTCTTTTTTTCTTCCCAGCGCAGTTAAGCGTCATCGCGACGCAAACTTTCCTCGCTGTAATTTTATATCGACACACATACGAATACCTTGAGAAAATTTTGTGTAACGCACTAAGGAGCGTGGTATTTTTTTTACAAATGTGGTATATGTTCAAGTCTAAGTTACCATGAATTTAGGTTAAAAAACAAATAGTTATGTGTCAAAATGAAAGTAAAATATGAAATTTTTATCCCCCAATGGATCAATAAAATTTTGTTTGCTGT
>JAZKEW010000099.1:7088-7733 GCA_040386785.1 Bdellovibrionota bacterium | reverse complement strand
CGAATATAAATTTTCGTGTTTTTCAACACGTGGAATTGGCAAAAATGGAACCAGTTTTTCACTCACTGCAATGGGCCCACTACCAGGGCCACCTCCTCCGTGGGGAGTAGTGAATGTTTTGTGTAAATTGAATTGAATCACATCGGCACCGTAGTCACCAGGTCTGCTAATTCCCAGCACCGCATTCATGTTAGCTCCATCAATATATAACAGAGCATCTTTTTTATGTAACATACGAGAAATTTCGTGAATATTTTTTTCAAAAAAACCGAGTGTGTTTGGGTTTGTTAACATAAGAGCAGCGACATCATCGTTTAAAACAGCTTCAACAGCCTTTGGATTCACAGATCCGTCGGCATCGGTGCTAATTTGTACAATTTTAAATCCTGCCAGTGCAGCACTGGCGGGGTTTGTTCCATGGGAAGTGTCTGCGGTAATAATTGTTTTTTTATGATGATTCTTTTGTCTATGATAAGCAGAAATTAGCAAAAGTCCCGTGAATTCTCCTTGCGCCCCAGCGCTAGGTTGTAGTGAAACATCAGCCATTCCGGTAATTTCTTTGAGGTCATTTTGTAATTCGTACATAATTTGTAAGTGTGCTTGAGACCATTCAATGGGGTCATATGGGTGCAATTCAGAAATCTC
>JAZKEW010000099.1:3450-7078 GCA_040386785.1 Bdellovibrionota bacterium | reverse complement strand
GGTACAAGATCCTAGTGGATAAATTCCAAGATCAATAGAATAATTCCAAGTTGATAGCCTCGTAAAATGGCGCATGACTTCTGGCTCAGAGACTTCTTGTAATTGAGCTTTATTTTTTCTGAGAGAGGATTCATGGATATTTTTTTTATATTCAAACAGAGGAACGTCAAGTTCAGGTAAATTACAACCTCTTGCACCTTTACGTGAATTTTCAAATATTAAATTTTCTTCTAAAACGCTATTTTTAGTTGTGTAATTCATGTTACCTTAGTCCTCAGGAATATTTTTTAATGAGATCAACAAGTAAATCAATGTCATCTTTTGTCTTTTTTTCTGTGATTGCAACGAGTAACCCGTTCTTATCTTGTGGGTCAAATTTTTGTAAAGAGACACCTGGAGCTAATGAGTGTTTTACACATTCCGAAATAAAATGATTAGAGTCTGAATTTAAATCAATAACAAATTCATTAAAGGAAGGTGTTTTATGGTAGCGAATTTTCGCCTTACCTGTTTTTGTAATTTCTGTTTTTGCATATTCTGCTTTTGATATATTTTGTTCTGCTAGCTCCACAAAACCTTCTTTGCCAATAAGTGAGAGCCAAATTGTTGCCCATAGGGCAAATAAATTTTGATTTGTACAAATATTAGAAGTCGCTTTTTCTCTTCTAATGTGCTGCTCTCTCGTGCTTAAAGTCAGCGTATAACTGCGCTTTCCTTGTGCATCAATGGTTTCTCCACAGAGGCGTCCAGGAATTTGCCGAACAAATTCACTTTTTGTTGTAAATAAACCTAAATATGGTCCACCAAAACTCTGCGGTAAACCAAAACTTTGCCCCTCTCCTGTTGCGATATCCGCTTCATATTCGCCGGGAGATTTGAATAATGCAAGACTCAAAGGCTCTGCCACATTTGCAGAAAATAAAGAGTTGGCAGTATGGGAAATGTCACAAAGAGTCTTCATATCTTCTATGCAGCCATAAAAATTTGGACTTTGTGCGAGGACAATTGCGACATCATCACCAAGCATTGATTTTAATCTTGAAGTTGAGGTTATTCCATTTTCAGTAGTGGGAATAATGCTAATTTCTACACCTAAATTCAGAGCATAAGTTTTTAACACTTCAATATATTCAGGATGTACTCCCGCAGACACTAAAATTCTTTTTTTGTTTGGATTTATGCGTAATGCCATGAGTGCCGCTTCAGTGAAACTTGTGGAGCCATCATAGTGTGATGCATTAGAAATATCCATGCCAAATATTTCCGCAACCATACTTTGAAATTCATATAATGCTTGCAAAGTGCCTTGTGCCATTTCCGGTTGATACGGTGTATAGGAGGTTAAAAATTCACCGCGTAAAGTGATTTGATTCACAAGTGCAGGGCAAAAGTGATCATAAACTCCAGCGCCTAAAAAACTGAGGGCGGATTTTTTAAACCGACTATTTTTAGTTAAGCGAGAAATAATTTGCTTGATTTCAAATTCAGAATGCGGCTTTCCAGTCTTCAGCTGCCCAGAAAAGCGAGCTTCTTTTGGAATTCCTACAAGGAGATCTTCAATAGAATTTGCATTGCACGACTTGAGTAAAGTTTTTTTGTCTTCTTCCGTAGTTGGCAGAAAACGATTTTGAGTATTCATCACTCCTCCGAGATAAAAAAAATGCGGGTTCCCCCGCTTTTTATAAAAATTAACCGTGACTCTTAATGTAATCTTCGTATTCTGAGGCGCTTAAAAGATTATCTGGCGTCTCAATAATCTCTACTTTAACAAGCCAGCCGTTTGTGTGAGGATCTTGAATTAAACTTTCAGGAGAGTCTATCATGGCGCCATTGACTTCAACAATTTTACACGTCACAGGGATATATAAATCGCTTACGGTTTTTGTTGATTCAATTGTACCAAAGGTATCGTGGGCCTTAAATTGAGTTCCTAGTTTAGGGAGATCGAGGTACACAACATCGCCAAGTTGATCAAGCGCATATTTTGTAACTCCAATAGTTCCTTTATTTCCCTCAATTTTAATCCACTCGTGTTCTTTGGTGTATTTTAAATCGGCTGGATATGACATTTTAGACTCCTCATTATATAAATTATTGTTGAGCGGTACCATGAACATAAAATAATTTTTTAACAACTTGTGCAGGCTTTCTTTCACCTCTAATTTCTACAAAAATATTTGTGCCAACTTGAGAGAGATGGTTTGGAACATAGCCAAGTCCAATATTTTTAGAAAGCGTTGGAGACGGGCTGCCGCTTGTCACTATTCCAACAGCATTTGTGGACTGCATATTTTCATAAAGCTTGTAACCATGCCGTGCGATGGTCTTATCGCACATTTCAAAGCCCACAAGTTTTTTATGTAGGCCATTTTGTTTTTGTTGGAGAAGAGCTTCTTTGCCTGTAAAGTCACCTTTTTCAAATTTGGTGATCCAGTTCAAACCGCATTCTAGAGCAGTTACGTTGTCGTCCATATCGTTGCCGTAAAGTAAAAAACCAACTTCAAGACGAAGTGTGTCCCGTGCGCCAAGTCCACACGGTTTAACGTTTAAGTTTTGTCCAGCATCGAGAAGGCTATTCCAGACTTTTAATGCTCCAGCAGCAGGAATGTAAAGCTCGAAGCCCAGCTCTCCAGTATAACCTGTGCGAGCAATAATGCTTGGAATGCCAAAAGTTTTTCCTTCGGAAAAGTGGTAGTAAGGGAGGTTATCTATTTTTATATCAACAATTTTTGATACGAGTTCTCTGCTTTTTGGGCCTTGCACGGCTATTTGAGCGTATTCTTGACTCAAATTTTCTAAATGCACTCCTTGTTTAGGACAATTGTCCACGAGCCATGAGTAGTCTTTATCAATATTGCTTGCATTGACGCAGATAAAAAAATTGTCAAAACCACGTCTGTAAATAATAATGTCGTCAATTAATGTTCCTGACGGATAACAAAATGCATTGTATTGAGCTTGTCCAATATTTGTTTTTGAAATGTCATTGATGGTTAGTTTTTGTAAAAAGTCTAGAGATCCGCGCCCCGTTACATTAATTTCACCCATATGACTGACGTCAAAAAGTCCTACCTGTGAACGAACATGTTTGTGTTCGTCCACGAGTCCAGAATATTGAACGGGCATATTCCAGCCTGCAAAAGACACCATGCGGCCTTTTAGCTCCACATGCGACTCGTACAAAGGGGTTTTTTTTGAGTTCTCTGTATTTAAACTCATTAGCAATTCGCCATTAATTCTTCTTTTCTTTCATTATATAGTTTTATAGATTTTTCAACAATTTTTTCAGCATCTGCACGTCCAACCCAACCGTGAACATCAACTTTTTTATTATCTAGCAGTTTATAAATTTTAAAAAACTGTTCTATTTCTTGTAATAAATGCGGATTAAATTGCTTCAGTTCTTCAAGGTCATTTATGTGTTTGTATTGTGGATCGTCAGCATGGACAGCAAGAATTTTGTCATCGTTGTCACCACCATCAGTCATTTTTAGTGCGCCAATAACTTTAGCGTTCATCATGCTCATTGGATAAGCTGGATCTTGATTAATAACCATAACGTCAAGCGCATCGCCGTCTAAACAAAATGTTTGTGGCACAAAACCATAATTGATAGGGTAGTGGACAG
>JAZKEW010000099.1:1587-3440 GCA_040386785.1 Bdellovibrionota bacterium | reverse complement strand
AATCAAATACATATGGATAAAAAATAATTTTTTTGGATGCCTTTAAGAAATAACTCTGTCTAGCAAAAGAAGCCCAGATTTTTTGTCAATTTCATATTTGTTTTTGGAACCACGGGGAATTTCTATAATTGCTGTGATAATAGACGGGACTTTTTTACCAATATGAACAAAGTGCCAAGGGTGTGTAGGACTAGCTGACATGAATACTCCTATTTAAATCGAGAGTGGTGTGGAGACGACTATCATGTATATCTTTACAGAAGGGGAGAGTGCAAGATGACTGAACAGAAACTTAAAAAAAAGTCCATACAACTGCATTGGGAGGGTGGTATTTTGAACACGACGGCTCAGGAGGCTGTGCGTGTGAAAAATACGCAAGTACCGCAAGCTAAAAAAACAGCAGAAATAAAAAAAATATCTGGACGAGTGTCAATTCGAACAGAAAAAAAAGGAAGAGCGGGAAGTCCCGTTTCTATTTTATTTAAATTTTCCGATCCAGAAGCAAAAAATAACGATAGTCTAAAACAACTTTGCTCTGAACTCAAAACAAAACTTGCTTGTGGTGGAACGGTTGAAAACGGTGAAATCATTTTAATGATGCGAGATGTAGAAAAACTTAAAAAGGTGCTTGTGGAGAAATTTGGTATTAACTAGAGGCCAAATTGCTGGTGCTGCCTAACGTAACAATAAATTGTTCGTCTATTCCAAAAATTTCCTACATATTTTTTTCTTAAATAACCGATAATGGATTCATAATCTTTAAATATACTTTTAGATGCTTAAGAACTTGTTTTTTACGCAGTTTTTTTGCACAGTTACAAAGGGTGTTATGTTTAAAAAAGTACCGAAAGGTATTGAAAAAGTAGAAAAAAAAGAAAACTTTTCTGATAAAGTTTTACATGCTTATTATAGTAAAAATGATTCAAATTTCTATAAAACAGAGGATAAAGAAAATTATGCTGAATCCTCTAGTGGAAGTACAAATAAAAAGCTGCCTGTTGTTATTTCCATAGGAGGCGGCAAAGGCGGTATTGGAAAAAGTTTTTTAACGGCAAATATTGCAGTGAGGCTAGCAAGTCTTGGTTTTAAAGTGTCTGCCATTGATCTCGATTTGGGTGCAGCAAATTTACATACGTGTCTTGGAGTGCCGACTCCTATGAAAGGTGTTTCTAATTTCTTTCAAGGAGAAGTAGAAACTTTAGAAGAAACTGGAACTGAAACACACATTCCTAATTTAACACTCTATGCAGGCAATCAAGATTTTTGGCAGCATGTTAAGCCATACGGGTCTCAAAAAATAAAATTAATTAATTGTTTACAGAAGCTAAATTCGGATTATGTGTTTATTGATTTAGGAGCGGGAACGCACGTCCATACGCTTGATTTTTTTATTTTTTCCGATGCAGGGCTTCTTGTTGTCGTTCCTGAGCCAACAAGTATTGAAAATGCATATGCCTTTATGAAAAATGTTATGTTTAGAAAGGTTCAAAATATTTGCCGTGCATTTGAAATTAAGCAAGAACTAGAAAATCAACTTTTACAAAAAATTGTTTCACTCAGCGCAGGGACAACGCCTTTTAATGAATTTTCTAAATTTATTCACGATAATACTGAAATTGATAAGGAAATTATTGCTATTGTAAAAGCAACAAATGTGGGTATTGTCATGAACCAAGTTCGTACGCAGGAAGATAAAGACTTGGGGCTTTCTATGTCCTCCATTTGCAGTCAATATTTTGGATTTTCGTCGCAGTTTTTAGGATCAATGCGTTATGACGATTCTGCTTGGAAATCAATTCGAATTCGGAAACCATGAGCTATGAAGTGTACAATGGACAGCACCGAAAAAAAAT
>JAZKEW010000099.1:0-1577 GCA_040386785.1 Bdellovibrionota bacterium | reverse complement strand
CCCTTATTTTAAACTACCCACATTCCGTGGCATCGGCGGATATTTATCAAATTACCGATGAATTAATTAGAACTTATGAACCTCTGAGAACAGAGATGGAATATTCTAAATCAGGTTAAAATTGACCTTAATCCTTATCTATTGGAATTTGTTCAAGCCGTGGACCCCAAACCGGCTGCCGAATTTCAGAAACTGCAGTTGGCAAGTCTTTTGAAAAATACCCATCTTTGCTCATAACATATAATTTAGAAATGCTATTTATGGTATTATTTCCACTACTGCTTCTTGTCGATTGAAACATAATAAAGCGTCCATCTGGAGACCATGTTGGTTTCTCATTGTCTCCTTGCGACAATGTGAGTCGTTCTAAACGTGATCCGTCAGAATTAATTTTAAATAAATCCCATCGGTCAATTTTTCTGTCGTAACTGGCAAATGCTAAAGTTGTGCTATCAGGGCTCCAGCTCGCAGAAGCGTTGTACCATCCTGCATAAGTTAGGCGAGAATCTTCTCCAGTTTTTAGATCACGAGTAAAGATCATAGGTTTGCCAAATCTGTTGCTTGTAAAGGCAAGATATTTTCCATTTGGAGAGTAAGAAGGTTCAACTTCAATTTCGCTAGAGTTGATAAGCGCTCTTTTATTTCCACCAAAAGCATTCATAGTGAAAATATGTGTTTCACCATTTTTAGTGCTAGAAGAATAGGCGATAGTGTCTCCGTCGCTAGACCAATTTGAACCGGAAGAATTGCTTGCTCCGCTGGTCATTTGCACAGTCCTTTTTGTTAAAGTGTTGTACTGATAAATTTCAGGAGCGCCAGTGACAAATGAGGTGTAGGTGAGTTTTGTGCCATCTGGCGACCAAGCAGGACTAATATTAACTGAATTATTTTTTGTAATTGGTACAGCATTATTTCCGTCAAAGTCAGCGGTATAAATTTGAGAATTTTTTGCATTTCTTTTGCCTACAAAAGCTATTTTTGACATAAATGGGCCAGGAGTTCCCGTGAGCGATTCCACAAGGACATCTCCAAATCGCCGTAGTGCAATGTCTGCTAAGTTTAAATTTAAATTTGCGTACATTTTGCCAACAAGCATATTTTGTAATTTAACGTTGTAGAGACGCAATTCTAAATTAAAATTTTTAGCATTTTTTGCTCTTGTTATTTTACCAAAAATGACGAATTCTGTTTTAATGATAGCCCAATCTTGAGCTTGAAATGGCTCTAAAACAGGATTTTTTTTGCTAATAAATGCATTTTGAGGAACGAACTCAAACCAATTTGTAAAGTCAAGAATGTCGTGAAATCTTTTTGTGAATTTTAAAGCATCATTTGATGTTATAGGTAGATTATTATCTGAAAGAGAAAAATTAGGTATTGCGACTCTAACTTTTTTTACTCCTGGAGTTCCAACATCAATGCTGTTGTCTAGCTTTGTATTGTTTGTATTTAAATCCACAGAGCTATTCTCATCAACTATCGTGGAGTCGTTTGCAAAAGACGCTGTTGCCATTAAAAAACTACAGGAAATTAGAACAATAAATTTTATCATAAATTCTCTCTTTAGGTGTTAATCA
>JAZKEW010000098.1:0-5794 GCA_040386785.1 Bdellovibrionota bacterium | reverse complement strand
CCATTTTCATCGCGCAATTCACCAAATTCAAGCGGAAATTAAGCCCCGTTAACAAGAGCTACCAAAAATACCAGAAATGTGGCACAATGAGTGTGAAAAATGGCTTTCTTGGCTTAACGACAGGGAAAGTGCTGTAAAAAGAGGGGTAACCATGCAAAATCAACAAATTGCAAATGCGGAGAGTGTTTATAACACCATAGCGAATGACCCTGCTATGCAAATGGCTTACGTTTCCGTGCTAAAAGCAGCAGATAGAGAAAAAGCTAGGCTCTATGAAGCTGAAGTGAGAGGAGAGGCGAGAGGAGAAGCGAGAGGAGAAGCGAAGGGCGAAGCAAAAGCTCATCGTGAGTCCGCAAAGGTTTTAAAATCTTTGAATACATCTTATGAGGTGATTATGAGGGCAACCGGCTTAACCAGAGAAGAGATTGATGGGCTTTAGGTTATCTGCTACCCCTCTTTAAACCAAACTTTTTTTCCATAAAATACGAGAGCAATTTTTATTATATTTTTAATTTTCCGTGCTTTAAATTCTGCGGTGTAATTTTTTTCTTCAATTTGTTTTAAAGCTAAATTTAATAACCTAGCAATAGAAGCCTGAGGAACAGTTTTTAGTTTTTTGCGTGGCTTATAAACCTTAAACTCGAAAATATACCCAGGCAATTTATTATTTTTAGGGAGTAAAATAATATCTGCTCTACCCTCTCCAGTTTCACGATTTGATTTCACTTCAAACTCATGGGAAAGCCAACTTAAAAAGCCCGCAGTAAAGCAATGAAAGGCATTTTCTGGTTGTTTTGCAAAATCGTGATAGCTCATCACTTGCAGCACAACTTCAGAAAAATGTTTTTCAAACATTTTTACATCACCTTTTTCAATAGCCAAAGATATTTCTTGAGGAATACTCTTTTTTAAATTCGGCGCCACTTGTTTCAACCATAAATCCATCATGTCCGTAAATATAATTTTGATTTCTTCATTTGGTATGCCAAGAGTGTACCAAAATCTATTTTGCAACATTTCTTCTTTTTTAACAGTTAAATAACCTGTGTGCAGAAGAAGGGTTAAATAATCTTCATTGTAGCAATGTGTTTGAAGGGAAGGAAAATTCATTTCTTCACTTAAACGAAGAGATACATTTTCACCAGAGAGAATTTTAAAAATATCTTCTTGCAGGGTTTCAACATGTTCAAAAAATAAAGAGCGTACTAATTCATTGGCTGAAGTGTTGAGCCAGTAGGGCTTAAATTGCCCGCCGTTGTGCAACCAACTGAGAATGGACCAAGGATTGAATATGGTCGCAATTTTACCAAACTGATACCCGTTATACCAATTTTTGACAGAGTTGAATTCAGCTTCTACTTCATATTCTACTAGGGTATTCTTTAACTCGGCTTCTGTAATTCCAAAATAATTTGAATAATTGTATGAAATAACGCTTGCAACATCTAAATTATTTAGTCCAGAAAAAATAGACTCTTTAGCAACTCTTAAAATTCCAGTCAGTACTGCTTTGTGTAAACTGGTATTTCCTTTAAGAACATCGGCATAAAAATCTCTCATAAACTCCATGCATTCAGTATATTGTTTGTTTTTAAATGCAGAATGAATGGGCGCATCATACTCGTCAATAAGGAGAAATGGTTTTACTTTATGGTGAATAAATAGAACATCGCATATAAATTGCAAAGAAACTTTTAAATCAATTCGAGCTGTTGTTTCTGATTTAATTCGTCTAAATCTTTCTTTTTGATCTTCAGATAAATGCTCTGAGTCTAATAAATATTTAAATTTTTCAAATTCACGGGCTAGCCTTTGATTTAAAGCTGCTGAAAAATATTCAAAACTTAAAAATTCTAAATTCTTAAGCGTAATAAAAAAAACAGGATATTGATTCATGCTTTGCATGTATTTCCCGTTGTCTTCGGTTTCAATTTTTAGACCACGAAAAAGAGTTTTTGAGCTTGGAATATTGCAATCTAAAAAGTAGGAAAGCATGGACATATTCAATGTCTTTCCAAAACGCCTTGGGCGAGTGAATAACGTAACATGAGCACCACTCGTTAGAATATCTTTAATGAAAAGAGTTTTATCAATATAGCAGTATTCATTGTCTCGTATGCTTTTAAAGTCATCAAGGCCGATGGGAAGGGGGCGTTTTTTAGTAGTCATGAAGCATTCCTTAGTTGAAACCTAAACACTCTAAGAAAATAGAATAAAGCACAAAAAACAATACACAAATTAAAAATAGCCAGTGGATAAAGAGTGCCATTTGCTAGAATTCCCATGGCCAATGTGCCAATTGAGGCAGCGCACAACTGCAAAGAAGCAAGGGAGCCCGTAATAAGGCCAGCATTTCGAGGATAGAGTGCAATGGCGCTAGCGGAAGAGTAGGGCATAATAAAACCGTTGCCAATAGAAATAATAAAAACGGGAATCATGATGCTGAGCATATGGGGCCAGTTTGTTGCAGCAAAACCAAGCATGCAGAGAACTCCAACGCAGTCAGTGAGAAGTCCGACAAATATAATTTGTATAAACGAGAGTTTGTGAGAAAGTTTTCTTCCAAAAAAAGACGCCGACATATATGGAAACGAAGATGCGCAAAAAGCATAGCCCACTTGAGCTGGGCTGTAGCCGTATTTGTTCAATAAAAAAGGAGATGCTGCTAGAAACGCAAAGTAGCAGGCGTTTGAAGTCATCATAAAAAACGCAAAGCCAATAAATTGTGTGTTTTTCAATATTTGCAATACACTAGCCGAAGATTTTTCAGACAGTTTTTTAGAATAGGTTGTTTTACTTAGTGTAGGAATAATAGGTGTTAATAAAAGAATGAATATTAAAAAGCCGTAGCCTGCTAAAAATAAAAAAATATTTCTCCAATTTGAATGCTCTTCAATTAAACCTCCAAGTATGGGTGCAATTGCAGGTGAAAAAGCAACGAGCGGAATCATAATAGAGAGAGGTTTCGCCGATTTAACGGGGCCAAATAAATCGGCAAGAATAGCTTGGCTCACGCTCAAACCACTTGCTGCTCCAATGGCTTGTAAAAAGCGAAAAAATATGAGTTCATTTAATGAAGCTGATTTAAAGCAACCAAGTGAAGCAAAAATAAAAATTCCAGTAGAAAGAATTAAAATTTGTTTTCGGCCAAATTTATCGGAAAGTGCACCCATAAAAACTTGAAAAACTGCCATTGTGAATAAAAAGACACTCATAGTAAGTTGTACTTGCAAATTACTTTTTTGAAAATAGTTTGCAATTGCTGGCAATGATGGCAAGTAAATATCAGACGCAAAAAAACCAATGGCTGCAATAATAATCATTGTCACCATAAAGAAAAAATGGTGAGTTTTATGCCGGAAGGGATCTATTTTATTTTTAACGCTGCTCACAGTATGGTTTCTTCTACAATTTGTTTTATAATGTCTAAAACATTTTTATTTTCAGACATACATTTATAATTGACAATACAACGATGCTTTAAAACACAAGCCGCCATTGCTTTGATATGTGTGAAAGAAACTTCTTGCGCCCCTTGCAAAACGGCGAAGGCTTTACTGGCCATCAGCAAGCTTTGCGAAGCGCGTGGGCTCGCTCCGTATTCAAAATAATTTTTAGCAATAGAAAGTTTTGATTCCTCTGGCCGTGTATTGCGGACAATGCGGACAATAGCATAAATTAATTTTTCATCAATAAACATGCTCTCAATTTGTTTTCTTGCCTCCAGCAAAATACTGAAATTTTCAATTGTAGAAAACGGTGTTGTATTTTGTGGCAGCATGGCAATTTTAACTTCCGACTCTAAATCGGGGTAATCAATTTCAATATTAAGCAAAAATCTATCGAGTTGCGCTTCTGGCAAAGGGAAAGTTCCCTCATTTTCAATGGGGTTTTGCGTGGCAAAAACAAAAAAAGAATCGGGCAATTTTTTTGAAACACCACCTACACTGATTTGACGTTCTTGCATGGCTTCAAGAAGTGCTGACTGCGTTCTAGGCGATGCTCTATTAATTTCGTCGGCTAAAATAAATTGACTAAACAAAGGTCCTGGCGCAAATACAATTCTTTTTATGTCGGGGTTTTTGGCGTCGAATTCAATGGTATCCCCTCCCAAAATGTCAAAGGGGGTGAGGTCAGGGGTAAATTGAATGCGCTTGTATTCGCAGTTGAGAGAGCAAGCAAGCGCCTTCACAATGGTGGTTTTGGCAAGGCCTGGAGCACCCGTTACCAAGGCGTGACCTCCGCAAAGAATTGTGACAATAATTTTGTCTAAAACGTCATCTTGGCCAAAAATGGCCTGCTTGAGCTGGTTCTTGAGATTTTTTGCTGCCGAGTGAATTTCCAATAAATTTGTCATAGTTAAGTCTTATCTTTCCAGATTGTTACTGTGAGTTCGCATGATAACAAAAAGTTTATTATTGATCTATTCGCCCAATTGTGCAAAAACACCACGATACATAAAAGAAAGGGTTACAAATGCTTAATCTACATTTATACGCGAGTTTTTGTATTCTCATTCTTATCATATCTTTTACACCGGGCCCAAATGTTTTGCTTATGGTTAAATACGGCATGGAGCATAGGCTAAAGGAAGCTATTTTCCCCATTCCAGGAATTGTACTTGCGCTTTTATTTTATGCCCTCATTGTTTCGCTCGGACTAGTAGAAATTCTAACAAAATATCCTAGTGTCTACAAAATAATTTGTCTCGTTGGAGCTTGCTACCTTATTTATATGGGGAGCAGTGGTTTGTATAAATTGTACAAAAATAGAGGCAAACCTTGTTCTGTTGACGTCGTGTTAAAAAATCATAAATGTCGCAGGAAACTTTTTACTTCAGGCTTTCTCTGTGCAATCACTAATCCTAAAATGGTTATTATTTACTTGGTTTTATTGCCCCAATTTGTCGATCATAATTTTAAAGCTCTACCGCAATTTTTAATTTTAAGTTTAACTCATATTTTGGCTGTTGTGGCATCTATGAGTTTATACTGTTTTCTGGCTAATAAAGCACAAAACTATATTAAAAAATATGCTAAAATTCAGGTTGCATTTACAAATTTAATTTTAATTGCCTTGGGTGTGTTTGTACTTATTGAAAATAATAGGATTTAAATTTTATTCTGCTGTTGTTAGCTGCACCGGTAAATTTTTAGTTGGTTTCACGCCCAATTCTTTGAGCATTTCTGCTTGGCGTATCACGTTTCCTCGTCCGCTCGTAAATTTACCAAAAGCACTATCATAACATTCTTTTGCTTGATTTAAGCTTCGCCCTATTTTTTCAAAATCTTCTTCAAAACCAACTAATTTATCGTAGAGTTCAGCCCCACGTTTAGCAATATCTTGTGAGTTTTTTGTTTGTTGTTCTTGTCTCCACAAATGCGCCACCGTACGAACCACAAAAAGAAGAGTGCTAGGGCTTACGAGCAGCACATTTTGCTTCCAGGCTTCTTGCCAAAGACCATTATCTTGAGAAATTGGCAAAATAAATGCAGACTCAATAGGAATAAACATGAGCACGAAATCAATGGATTTCAGGCTATAAATATCCTGATAATTCTTGCTTGAAAGTCCTTTAATATGGGCACGAATTGAACTCAAGTGTTTTTTAAGTGCTGCTTCACGAATAGCGTCCGATTCCCCATTGACATATTCTTCATAGGCCACAAGGGAAACTTTTGCATCTACAATTAAGCTTTTATTTTCAGGCAGATGAATGACCACGTCGGGTTGGGAGCGAGTGCCATCTTCACGCACATGGCTGTCCTGAGTTTTGTAGTGTTTTCCTTTTTCT
>JAZKEW010000097.1:6607-10414 GCA_040386785.1 Bdellovibrionota bacterium | reverse complement strand
CTATAATGTGATCATAATGCATATGTGAGAGAAATAAATGAAATACACGAACCTTACGTTTGATGGCTTTTTCTGTATAATTAATAATGCCTGTACCTGCGTCAAACAGAATGTGTATAGACTCCTTCTTAAAAACGCTTGTGACCTCAACGCAGGAGGTATTTCCCCCGTATTTCAAAAATCCTCTATCGAGAGTTGGAACGGTCCCTCTTACCCCAAGGAAGGTCGCAGAGAACTTCGCCTTTTTAAGCCTTTCTTTATTGTTATTATTGGTTTTTTTTATTTTTTGAGCTGTTGCTGTTTGTTTGGCCAAAGATAGTCCTTTCTTCTGCATGCCTTTCGTGTTAGAAGGCTCCGGTACTGCGTTGCGTAAATTCGTAGTCAGCCTCTCATTGTAACAAAATATGTTAAGTAAAAATTTTATTCCACGGTCAATTAATTTAAACATGAGTTCATATTAAGATTGCCTATTTTCGGTGTGTTTGGTCAAGGAGTTTGATGAAATGTTTTTTTTAGCCAATGAACAGAGAAGTTTGTTGAAGCCGACGTTAGTCAATTTTGATTGGCTTGCTTGTCAGCCTTTGTTGCCCTTTCTTACCCAAGTTTTGCCTGCGCATCTTTTGTACCGTAGTTTGCTCGCTCACGGGTTCGAAGACTCTCTCGAAATTGTTGAGTGGATTCGTGGCGAACAATTGCAAAAAGTACTCGATTTTGATTTGTGGGAAAAATCCTTTGAATTTGAAGTCGAAGATGTATCGGCAAATAAAATTTTCAGCTGGCTACAAGTTTGGCTGTCAATTGGGTCTGAATTTGCAGCAAGTCGATTTTTAGAGCTGGAAGAAGAAACAATTTGCCTTATTTTATCTAAATTATTTGAAATTATTCCTGAAGGTGTTACTAATATTTCAGAAGATATTCGTGAAAATTGGTGGCTCACACAGGACAATAAATTCTTTCTTCGAATTCGTGAAAATGCAGAAGAAACATTTGAAATTTTAAAGCAATTTGTAGATTGTCTATATGCTCATGATATTCGTCTTGCGGGGAGTCTTTTTGCTTACTCCTGTATGCTAGTTAGGCAAGAAACTTTGGAAAAAGGTTTGCATTGGAGAGCAATTAGAATCTCGGACCAAGGTTTTGTTTCCTCAGAGCAAGCGAGAAATGTTCTTGCACCAAAAAAAATAATAGATTTAAAAAAATCTATTCATGAAGCTAAACTTCTCTCTGTTGCGCGAGAAGAATCATCAAGTAAATTCTCGCACCTTTTTTATGCGGAACAACAACATGCATCAGAAAAAATAGTTTTTTCGCCGGATGAATTTGATTCCGTTGTTAAGCTGCTAACGTCCTTTGGCGTGGAAGAAGGCATTCAGCATGTGAATTTGGCTCTGGGAGCTGAAAAAACAAGAAGCCTAGTAGGTAATGCAAATGTGTCTTTAGAGCAATTTTATGAAGATGAAGATTTTATCCATGAAGCCTCCGAAAATATTCTGGCAAAGGTTAAAAATATCATATTAAATTTAGAATTTCACTCATCTAAAAAAGAAGATGCCAATTTACTTATTGAAAAAGCAATTATTTATATTGCAGATAAAGACAAAGAAAAATTATATGCATTAAAAGAATCTATTGCATATTTGGCAAATTGTGTAGGCACTATTACAAATAATTACAATAGTGTTGATAAATCTATATTAATTACTCGAGGGGCAATTAATATTGGACTTGATCTTTGTTTAAAAATTCCAGAAGAGTATGGGTTGAAGCTAAAACACACAGACTCTATATTGAATGCTGTTGATTGTATTCATTCTCTTGGAGTTGATTTTTTATTTCATTTAGGTTGGAATTTATTATTTAAAATTGAAACTAATTTAGTGGAAAAATTTATACTTCTCGACTCGCAGCATTCGAATTTTAAGGGTAAATTGAATACGTTGCGTTCTATTAAGTTAAGTGATAGTTCAACGACACAAGTTTCTTTAGATAAGTTGGTTTCAACGCTAAGATTTGCAGATGTAGGAAAATGGTTAGACTCATGTGAACAGTTATTTTCGAATGAATTATTTTTTACTTTTAAAGCACTGTTGAGCCAGGTGCCTCATTATCCAATGACTTTAAATGAATCATCAAATTATGTAACAACAGAAACAAAACCGTTTGAAACCTTGGAAGATGTGAATATCGTGTTTCGTTTTATTGAGAACTTGGAAGAGAATTTATGCAAAAATTAGCCTTTCTTTCGTACGAGCTATTGACGCCTGTTTGGGGTGAAGCTGAATCAACTAAAATAGTTAATTTATTGAATACAAAATACTTTGTTTATTTCAACAAAGAGTCTTTTGAAATTGAAGCTGGTTTTAATAAGGTTCAGGTTCAAATTAAAATTTCACTAAAAAAAAATGATAATAGTTTCCTTTATCCGGTTGAACTGTTATGTATGTATGAAGATTATAGTCATTTAAAACCAGAAGAAGTCGCTCAAATTATGTTAGACTATATCGACACCTACTGGTTTGAATATTTTTCAGATGATCGAAATGTGTTTGTGCCTCTCGATTGGAGCCAACACCAATGTGAGAATATCTGTTTTTTTCTTCGTGGTTTTATTCGTCATGTGAGCCTTGAAATGCAAGCAGATTCTCTTTTAAGAGAGCATGGCTACGATGAACGCGAAATTTGTCCTATTTCTTCTGAGACTTAAACAATGCAAAAAAAAGTCCTAGTGGCCATGTCCGGTGGAGTTGATAGTTCTGTGACCGCAGCATTGCTTGTTGAAGCAGGCTACAGCGTTATTGGTGTCACAATGCAATTGTGGGATTATTCACAGAATGAATCAAGCTGTGACCCAAGTAAAAAATTCGATACCTGCTGTAGTTTAGACGATGTGGCTGATGCCAGAATGGTCGCTCATAAGCTGGGTATTCCATTTTATGTTTTTGATTATCAAGATGACTTTAAAGAAAATGTTGTCGATTATTTTACCAGCGAATATTTAAAAGGTTTAACACCAAACCCTTGTGTTGCTTGCAATACATTTTTAAAATTCGACCACTTACTAGAAAGAGCAGAGCGGCTAGGTTGCGATTACATTGCAACGGGCCATTTTGCGCAAATAAAATATGACGAAATTTATAATGAATATCAACTGCTAAAGGGTATTGACCCTCTTAAAGATCAAAGTTACTTTCTTTATTCTTTAACTCAAGAAAGATTAGCGAAAACCCTATTTCCAGTGGGTGGAATGACGAAAGCAGAAGTGAGAGCTGTTGCAGAAAAATATGGTTTAGTGAATGCAAAAAAAAAGGAAAGCATGGAAATTTGTTTTATTCCAAACAATGATTATGCAAAATTTATTTCTGCTCGTACGCAAGAATCTGATTTAATCAAAGGGAATATTTATCATGAAAATGGAGAATTGCTTGGCTCCCATGAGGGAATTCATCATTTTACAGTTGGCCAACGAAAAGGTTTAGGTATCGCCACTGGTTCACCAATTTATGTTACTCGAATTGATGCACAAACTGGAAATGTATTCGTTGGGGGTGAAGAGCAGCTATATCGATCTTCATTTACAATTAAAAACTTTCATTTAGTTCGAAAAACGGAAGAAAAAACATTTGATCTCAAAATTCGATATCGCTCTAAAACATGTAAAGCGGTTCTCGAAAAAGTAGGAGACACTGTTACTTTAACTTTTGCTGAAAAACAACGAGCCGTCACTCCTGGACAAATTGCAGTTCTGTATACGGGTGATGAGGTTATTGGTGGAGGTTTTATTCATGAAACGTACGTATAATGGGTTTT
>JAZKEW010000097.1:0-6597 GCA_040386785.1 Bdellovibrionota bacterium | reverse complement strand
AGTTGACAAATGAATAATCGTCTAGAAGCCTTAGCGCAGTGTTTTTCTGAATTAAATTATCAAAAATTAAGTGCTGTTTTTCCTCAACTAGATTGTCACATTGATGTCTTGTCTGATATTCAGGAACACAAATATTTGAATAAAAAAATCGCAGCGGTGGCGTTGACTCATCGTTCTGCTTTGGTATTTTGGCCCACAAATAAAACAGGTATTTTTTCAAACGAAAGACTTGAGTTTTTAGGGGATGCTTTTTTAAGTTTTTATATTGCATCAGAATCTATGTTATTGCAGTCCGATCTTCAAGAAGGTGAACTTTCACGTTTAAGAGCAATTATTGTTGGTACAGAAAATTTGGCGCAAAAAAGCCGAGAATTAGGTTTAGGTTCTTGTTTACTCGTTGGTAAATCAGAAGTGAATTCCACTCCTAATATGCAAGAAAATGTTCTTGCTGACGCTTTTGAAGCTGTCACGGCAGCTTTATTAATTGATGCGGGAGAGCAAAAGGCAAAACAATGGCTCAATAAAATATTCAAAGAAGATTTGCTAATGAGTCAAGAATCTCTTTTAAATTTTGATTCAAAGGGCAAGGTGCAGCAGTGGACACAAAGTATTATTGGTGTTCCTCCAACGTACAAAACAATTGGAACAGAGGGCACTCCAAAAGAAACTAGCTTTATTGTTGGGGCTTTTGTTGGCAACACGGAAATTGCTCGTGCATCAGCAAAAAATAAACGCGAGGCAAGTAAAAAGGTTGCTGAAAAAATTATCGAGCTTATGGAGACAAAACAATTAACAAAAGAGGTATTATTACAATATGTACAAGACAAAAAAAATTAACAGTGTGGTGATTCAATAATGGCAAAAAAATGCGGGTATATAGCTTTATTAGGTTGTCCTAATGCAGGGAAAAGCACTCTCATGAATGCTTTTTTAGAAACAAAAATTGCTGTTGTTAGCAATAAACCACAAACCACAAGAAATAAAATTCTTGGAATTTGTCTTGAGGAAGAAACTCAATTATTGTTTTTGGACACTCCAGGTATTCATAAATCTTCTGGTTTGCCAACAATGAACAAAATTATGAACAATGTGGCTTGGAGTGTGTTGCGTGATGCAGACTTTGTGTGTTATTTAATAGATATCACGAGAGGTTGGACTCCTGAAGATTCTCTGTGGATTACGGCTATACTTGAAAAGTATCATAAAAAAGCAATTTTGGTTGCGACGAAGTCTGATAAATTAAAAAAAGAAGTTTTTAAAGCGACAGTTGTCGATATTAATACGAAATTTAACGAGTTAATAAAAAATTCTCCTGTTGGAGCGTCTTGTCAATTTGTGGGCGATATCCCTAGAGTGACATCAGCTAAAAAGCGTGACGACGTGTTGAGTTTTCGCAAGTTTTTAGCTGAGCAGCTTCCCGACAGTGAATGGCTGTATAATAGCGAAGATTTAACAGATAAACCGCAAAAATTTATTTGTGCTGAGTTGGTGAGAGAGCAGATTTTTAGACAGCTAGGAAAAGAAATTCCTTACAAAGTTGCTGTGGTTATTGATACATTTGACCATAAGCCTCATATTACAGAAATTTCAGCGACTATTATTGTCGAGAGAGACTCTTATAAATCAATCGTTATAGGTAAAGGTGGTTCAAAGCTGAAGAGTATCGGTGTCGATGCTCGTGCATCGCTTGAGCGCCATCTGCAAAGAAAAGTTTTTTTAGAAATGTTTGTTAAAGTTCAAAAAGGGTGGACCGAAAACGCCAGTATGTTATCTGAGTTTGCAAATTTGCAGGACCCATCTTTTGAATAAATTTCGTTTTAAACCCCGTCATACGTGTTCGTGAGGCGGATTCCCTTTAATAAAATTTTGTGAGGAGTTCATGGTACTACCCATATCTACCAGTATAGAAGATTTGTCTGAAAAAGCGGATGCTGCATCCAACGTCACTGAGTTAAATGCCCGTATTAAAAACGAGGAAGAATTTACGGACGATGAAAATTGGGAAGATGAGTCTGAGTTGGATCAAAGTGGTGAACAATTTGAAGGACAATCTGAGCCTGGTACGCGCGATTTTTCTCAAAATCAAGTGTCCTTAGCTTTTTCTTGGTCGCTGATGAATCAGCTTCGGTACTTATCTCGAACTGAAGGAATCAGTGTTGAAGATTTGTTGGTTGAGTTAGTCGCTGAAGGCGTGACAAAAAGAGCCTTTGAAGATCAAAATAAACCCGCTCCAAGTCATCTTATGACTAGGAATGGTTATGTACATAATAACAGTGATGGGAACGCAGCATTTTCTCAGCCTCAAATGAGCCATCATGCACAGCCTGGCAATAATCGTGCTGCAAATAATCAAAACAATCGAAATAAGCCTGGAATGCAACGGAATAACCAATACAACAACGCGCCCCGTTACCCAAATCCAAATCAACAGAACAGAAATTATCAAGGGAACAGGTATAATAATTCCCAAGGTAACGCAGTCTCTTTTAGGCAGGGAGGAGCTCCTCACAATAACCCTCCGCAAAGACATGCTCCTCGTCCAGTGGCAAACCCCAACCAACATCCAAATCAAACCCAACGTTTTGTAAATGATAATGAGGATGGAAATTCTCTTTTGAGAAAAAAATAGATCTTTTGTGCAACTCTGAATTCTTTAGGCGGCTCATAAAATATGGTTAAGCTTATTGCTATCACTGGTGGAATTGGTTCAGGCAAATCAACAGTTTCAAAAATCCTAACAAGTTTGGGGTATTGTGTTTTTGATGCGGATGTTTTTGCGCGTGAGGTTCTTTTTTATTCCGAAATAGAATCGAGAATTAAAAGCATATTTGGCTCTCACGTGTTTATTGAGACTGGCGTTTTAAATAGAGCGCTTATTCGTAAAATGATATATGAAGCTCCTCATTTAAAAAAGCAACTGGAATCTATTTTACACCCAGCAATTGCAGAAGAACTGAAAATAAAATCTCAATGTTTAAATAAAATCGCTTCAAATGCTTGGGTGTTTTATGAAGCTTCTATCATTTTGGAAAACGGAAGAAAAAATCATTTTGATGCTTGTGTTGTTGTAACAGCAAAACAAGAATTAAAAATAAAAAGACTTACCCACTCAAGAAGTTTGAGCGAAGAAGATATACATAAAATAATTTCCACTCAAATGCCTGATGAAGAAAAAATTACGCTCGCAGATTATGTTATTGAAAATTCAGGTGATTTTAAAAATCTTGAGCAAAATACGTTTAGCTTAATTAAATTTTTACATGCTAAATTTACGCCGGCGGTATCCATATGAGTTCAGTATCTGCTTTTTTTCGGAGTTTTTTGTTACCAACGAAGTCTTCTTGTAAAGCTCCGCAAGGAGAAACAAAAGCAAGTTCTCTTTTTGTAGCAAAAGAAACTCGTGAAACATTAACAAGTATTTTGGAAATTTTAAACTTATCTTCAAGCATTCTTGATTTGAATAATGAAGACACGCAAACACGAATAGTTTCTTTTTTGCGCGACGCTTCTGATCAAGATATGCGTGAACTTCTTCTGTTTATCAAACACCCTGAGAACGACTTATTACGCGAGCGCCTTTACAATAATGACACTATTTTTCGAGCATTTTTTTTGCGCGTTTACGAGCCTGGTTTCACTGGTGGTGTGGTTGCTAGACTAGGAAAAGATAAATTTACCAAAGAGGCTCTTATAGAGCATGCATGTAAAATGGGGACTCTTAATTTAAGAGCCCCAAGAGCCAACACAACAGCAGGTACGGCCACAACGACTGCTACGGCTGCAGCTCTCGACACTCTGGGTATTTCATACGTCAATCGGAATGCTTGTGGACGAGCAAAATGTATTCGTGTGTTAGACGATGTTCACGACGGTTCTTGCGGCATTAACGCTGTGTTAGCAGCCTTGGGTATTTATAGGGGGCGTGCTTCTTTTTTTAAGTCTTTTGAAAGATACTCTGAATTTTCAACCGTTCGCGGGCAAATGAAAAAGCTTGAAAAGGCCTATGAAGTTATTCGTTCTTATCTTTCGCCGTCTTCCAAAAAATTAGATGAAACAGCAGTTCGTGATTTACAAGACAATTTTGCTGTTCTTTTCGATAACAATATTGAGCTGTTTAAACAAGTTGTGCTCTACAAAATAAAACAAGAAAATAAAGAATTAAACAAAGGGGACATAACAAATTTATCTTGGTTTAAAAATATAACGGCTGAAATATTGCAAGTTGTTCTGGGCCTGAATTGGGGTATTGATGCGTGCAAGGGGTATGTAACAATCCCTCACCAAAATGTTTATCAAGGCCATTTGGAGCTTTATATGCTTTCCAATGGCTATGTTGCCCCACTGTTTAATTCTGATGTGTTATCAGGACAGGTGAAACAAGATGGTCATGTTGTGCTGGAATTTAAACAAGTTTGTCATCCTCATAAGGTGGTTTACATTGCAAACGATGGCAACCCCTGTCGAGGCTTAGAGCCAAGCCATTGGTGGTGTGTGCGTCTTTGAACTCTCTTCTCATTATCAAACTGCTGAAAAAAGCCCAAATAGTGCAGATTTGATCAAGTTTTTATATGCTAAATTTGCACCATCATCTTTTTGACTGACGTCTTTTTAATTTATCTCTTAAAATAAAACATACTGAAAAAACAGGACAACTGTTGAAAAACCTGCTTATAGGAATCATAAAATTATGTATGAAGTGTCGTGTGCTTCTTGCCAGGCTTCATTTGAATACAATTCAGAAGATTATATTCATCTTTGCCCATTTTGTTCTGCGGGTTTTGTGATTGATGCAGAAGAAGGGACAAAAGATTTAGTTGGTGATCACTATATCATTCCATCAAATTTACACAGCGATCATATTCAAAAAATATTTTATGATTGGCTTGAAAAGCGTTACCACAGACCAGAAAAAATTCAGAGTGAGTTTAATATTTTGGGTTATTATGGCGTTATGCTGCCTTATTGGGTGATTTCACTAGAAGCGCACACGTTTTGGAGTGGGCACAGTTCAAAGGAAAACACATACTCAGGGCAGTCTCGTGAATTTTCAAGTAAGTTTGTAAAAGAGGAAGGTCGTTTCAGTAGGCGTTACAGATGGGCAGTTTTAGCCAGAAAATCGCCGAAGGAGCATTGGGGTTTAGAGCGGTTGCACAAGCCAAGAGAAAGCATCATGACCGATTGGGACGGCTTTCCTCTGGACGAAACCATGGGGGTGCAGGATGAGGGCGACCCACCAATTTATGAAGCTAAAATGAATTTTAAGTTTGAGCACACTGGTAACCTGACTTTGGCAGGAGTTCAAGTTCGTGAAAATCAGGCCATCATGCGTGCCCGTGATCAAATTATGGAGTATCACAGGCGTATTGCAAAGACGAAAATTGGAAGCCTTTACGAACATCGTACGGAAGTGGAAGTGGTTGGAATTCATATTGTGCATATTCCGTTTTGGTTGTTACGTTATTCATTCGCTCCAAAAAGTATTTTTCGATTGTTTACAACGGCACGGGAAAGACGAATTTTAGTGCAGGGCTATACAAAAGCTGTGCTTGAGGCCGAGTTGCCTCTGTCTCCCACAGATAAAGTTTTAACGAATTTAATTGTGTGCGGGTCGCTCGGGTTCGTGAGTATGGTTTTGGCTGTGTTCTTTAACCCTCTATTCTTTTTTCTATTTTTAGTTTTTGTCTTCGTCACCGGAGTATCGGCATGGAAAATTTTGAAAAAAGAAAAGAAAGAGTTTGATCCAACTCGAGGAGTAGAACATGAAGAGCCTGTTTCGTGATTAAAATCGAATTCCTGTCCACAAATAGAAACTTTCCTTTGCTTGTTCTTCGAACATCATTGACCCGTCCAAACATTTTATTCCAAACCGTTCTGCCAATTCAATATTAGGAGTTCTTTTATAGATTGCGTCAAAGTAACATATTTGGTTTATAGAAATTAGTTTTGTTAATTGAATCAGTAAATTATTTTTTTGATCTTCCTGCGCATTTTCAGCAGGAATCGTGTTAATGACTAAGAGAAATGCATCTTTATTTGAAGTTATCTTTTTGATTTCATTGGTATTATCAAAGTTAGAATCCATGAGTTGTAATTTTTTATTTTTCCTTAGTAGAGGAAATCTGGCCTTCGTTTTTGATGGATTTCGTGTAAAGCAGAGTATTTTTTGGCATTGTGAATCGAGCTCATCTCCGAAGTAGAGACAACTTGCGGCAACTCCTCCTCCTCCTAGTACGATTAAATTATAGTTAGCATTTTCTGGGATTAAATTTTTTATTGTTTTTGCAATGCCAGTGAGGTCGGTGTTTTCAAGGCCCCATTTGTTACTTTGATTTTTATACAAAGTATTTGCGACTCCAGTTGATAAAACGTCTTTTGATCGATCGATATTTAGTATTTCAACAACCGTGCTTTTGAATGGCATGGTGATGTTTGCTCCTTGAAAATTATCAACAGAAAGTAAATTTGAGAGGGTGCTTTTGAATATTTTTTCTTCCTGAATTTGGCAAGGGAGGTAAATAACATTGAGGCCATGCTGATGAAACCAATTTGTATGTAGTGCTGGAGATGGTGAATTTTTGAGCTCGCTTCCAAACAGCA
>JAZKEW010000096.1:0-10606 GCA_040386785.1 Bdellovibrionota bacterium | reverse complement strand
AAGTTTAACATTAAGTGGTAAAAAGTTCAGTTCCGATTTTCTGGGGAGTCGAGTTTCAGGGCATTTATTTTCTCTTTCATTTCGTCCACGATATCCACACCAAGCTCTCGACGCTTGAATTTAAATTCACAAATAAATAAATTTTTCGTGACAGTCTGCACCAGATAGTCAACTTGACAACCTTTTTGGCTGACAGTTTTTGATTGTCGGTAGCACCCGTCTAGTACCACATCGGAAGGTAAAATCCCCATAGCCTTTAAAAGAAGGGGGCGATTTTGTAATAATAAATATTCAAGTTGCAAGCCCACATGTGCATCAAATCCGGCTAAACTGGATAAAGAAAGATCTTTGAATCCGCCTGTATTAATTTTATTTCGCTGTGCTTCTATCACATTCAAGTAAAAACGCATGTAGGGATCACATATGCTGTACAGGCTTTGTTTCAGAGGTTTTGAGGTTTTAAAGGACCATAAGCCTTGCTTTTTTACAAAGCCTGCCGTGATCAAATGCTCCATCATTGCGCTTAAGGTGCCACTGTGAGTGAAATCAATGACTGTGCGAATGTCAGCAAGAGTTTTTATTCCGTCTTTCAAGGCTGTTAATATTTTTTTGTACATGGAGCCTTTGCCGTTGAACAGATCGTGAAAAATACGATCAAATTCTAAAACCAACAGACCATCTCGTTCGAAGCACAATTGTTTAATATTGCCATCTGCGGTTTGAGTTGAAACAATTTGCTCCAAATACCAAGGAATTCCTCCTAAAATACTCAACAGTTTATACGTGTCATAAGGGGAACTTTGAAATCCTACTTTTTTCAATAATTGGGCGCTTTCAGAAATAGATAAAGGCTCTAAAGTGAGAGTGAGGTTGACTCGCCCAAAAAAAGCTGTGCTGTTTAAAATATTTTCTTCAATCCATGTAGATACCGAACCACAAAAAACAAGAAAAATTGGACTTGTTTGCTTGTCCCACCATGCTTTGAGTTTAGAAATAAAGCCAAGATCTTTCGCTCCCATCCAAGAAATTTCATCAAATAAAATGATGTCGCTGGGGCTTACATGTTGTGACAAATGCTCAAAGGCATCACTCCAATCTTGAAAAGTAAATGGAGGCATTTTTAGTAATAAGGCAAGCTGTCTAGCAAAATGATCTCTCTGGCTTTGAGCTGTTATCCCCTCGGTAGGAGCAAGGCCTGCAAAAGACCATAATTTACTGTGCGGGTGTTTCGATGCAAATTCAGATATTAAGCGGCTTTTTCCGACTCTGCGTCTCCCTTTTACAACAACTAAACTAGGCATCCGTTTGTTGTACAAAGCCTTTAAACGCTCTAACTCTTGTTTACGGCCAATAAATGTGGGCAAAGTCATGTGTGCTCCTGTTCTGCTCAACTTGAGTAAAACTGTATCATGAGCACAAACAGGTCTCAATAAAAAATGGCCTATAGCCTATATTCCTTCTTCACCGCTCACGTTTAAAAAATCAATGCCTTCAAAATCGTTATTTTCTGCTCCAAGTCCATCAAAAATCGTGAAAGCAGAGTTTCTTTTTACTTTACTACCTTCCGATTTAATAGATGAGCTTGAGGCCCGTTTTTTGAGCTTTTCTACGAGAGTGGTTCGGTTCATGGAAAGAAGCTGTGCAGCTCTATTTTTATTATGATTTGTTCTACGCAAGGCCTCTGAAATAAGCCTATTTTCAAATTCTTCTACCACTCGATAAAAATCAATTCCCGCCCCTAAATCAATCTCTTTTTTAATAAACTGATCAATTTCACTGGGAAGATCGTCTAATAAAGAAAGTCGATTTAATTGAGGAGGCTGTGATGATTGATGGTAGTTTTGTGAAAACATTGTATTCATGTTGTTAGGAGGATTGCTTCTTTGGAAATGTGAAGGTTGAGAATTTGACATAGACTGTGAAGAATTCATATTGTGATTCACATTGTTTTGTTTGTTGTATGACGTGTAATTATGATTTTGATTGGAATTTTGATTTTGCCCCGCGTGTAAGTTTTGGTGTTGGTTTTGATTTTGCATGTTGTTCATTGAGTGGTTTCCTTGATTGAAACCCTGCCCATAATTTTGGTTATTCGTGATTTCAACCTGTTTATCATAAAACGTATCAATATTATCTGTGACAAGAGTCCGTAATTTTGGTGGCAAATCACAAATTTCAATACTACCGGTATTTTTTAATACGACAATTCTCTCAATTAAATTTTCAAGTTCTTGTAGGTTGTTATTCCAACTATTTTGTAACATGGCATTCATGGCATCATGCGAAATTCCCGTAATTTTTTTTGATTTTAATTGATTGAATTTTTGTACAAAAAAATCAGCAAGAATAGAGATATCTTCTCTTCTTTCTCGTAAAGGAGGCAGATAGATAGAAGAAACAGATAATTTATAAAATAAATCTTCTCGGAAATGGCCTCGTCTGACAAGTTGTTCTAAGTCGACTGAAGTTGAACAAATCAATCGGGCTTGCACTGGAATTTCTGTTTGTCCGCCCACCGGGCAGATTTTATTTTCATGTAAGACTCGAAAAAGTGCATGTTGAAGTTTGGGTGAAAGCTTGCTTACTTCATCAAGGTAAATTGTTCCATTTTCAGCTTGCAAAAAACTCCCCATCCGTGAGCTAGAGTCATTTGTCTCTAAGCCAAAGAGTTCAACTTCTAAAAGCTCTTCTGTCATATTTGTGCATTTTGCAGGAATAAAGGGAGAACTGTTCCTCGAGGAACGATCATGAATCATTTTTGCAATGATTTCTTTTCCTGTTCCTGGTTCACCGGTAATTAAAACAGTAGAGAGCCCCTCTGCTATTTTAAAGACTAAATGTTGGACATGACGAATAATTGCACTACTTCCAATCAAAGCGTACGATCCGTTCATGGATTCCCCCTTGCCATCAAGCATGATTAAAAAATTAAAGACATCTTTTTTGAAAATTGATTCACTTTGAAGCAGTATGGCATCATCTTAAAAGTTTAACAAGGTCATATTTGGGAGTTTTTGCGGAAATCAGAAAAAAACGACATCACCCTTTGTCAGAGGTGGGTCATTCGAGGTTTCTTGTTGAGTTGTTGTGGTTATTTTTTGAATATTTGCCACAGGAGTTGTTGTGGGCGGTGTGTCTTGTGCGGGCGGTGTTGCAGGTGTCTGCTGAGTTGTATCAAGTACAGGTTGGTTTTGCGAGTGGGCTGTTTTTAGGGCGAGTGAGTCGTTTTGCAAAGTTTTATTTAAAAGTTCTTCAATATTTATTTTAATTTTTTCTAGGGGGCGTAGCGCCTGATCAATTTGTTGTTTTGTAATATCTTGGAATTGTAAACTTAAAATAATTTGATCGATGTTTTTAGCAACACTTTCGGAACTTGCTACCGCGTTTGAAATTAATTTTGTAAAGACTTCTGTACTTTCTTCAGCGGTTCTTACAAGTTCATTTACGGCGTGATCAACGTGGGTTTTCTTTTCTGTATTTTTCTTTAGGTTCTCAAGAAGACTGCGGCTAATGTCTCGTACGCTGGAATTTACGCGCCCAACAATTTGAATAATGTTGTTACTTGCCAAGCTCGTTCTATCGGAAAGTTTACGAACCTCTTCTGCTACAACAGAAAATCCACGACCATGTTCTCCCGCTCTTGCTGCTTCAATAGCGGCGTTGAGGGCAAGTAAATTTGTTTGATCAGAAATGTACTGAATTTCATCACTAATTTTATTGATTTCAGCTGTGTTGACCAAAATAGTATCAATAGCTTGAGAGTAGTCCATGTTGAGTTTCGAATTTTGTTCGAGCATTTCAATCATTTCTCGTAATAAAGATAGGCTGCTTTGAATAACCTCACTTAGGGAGGTATTGTTGTTCATGCCCTTGCCGCCTCTAAACTGAGCGGATATTTCATTGGACTCTTCCAAATGCTCTTGAGCTTTTTCGTAAATGAAGCGAACCTTATCACCAATTTCAATTGCACTGCGTTCTGTTTGATGTGTGACGTTGTGCAGTTGGTTTGTCATGTCTGGAACAAGAGAAATAATTTCTTCTAAGCGCTTCACTTGTTCGCTTAAACCTGTTTCTTTGTGAGAATTGTCTAATAAATGTTTGGAGCATTTATCTTGCAATTCAAGGGCTTTTTCTTCTGCTGTGACGGCACGACTTTCCAGTGCTTTTGCAATGGCGTCGAATTCTTGTTTTTGTTCTTGAAGTTTTTTGTTGGCATTTTCAGAATTGGATTTCCAAAACTCCATATTTTTTTGAGCTTGCACGTTGCGAGATTGAAATTCGTGTTGCAGGCTTGACAAGCGAGTGTTGCTTGATTCTTCCATTTGTAAAATTTGATGTTTTAATGCAATGATTTCCCGTTCAAAGAATTCTTTTTTTACTGCATTTGGTGCTTGAGCATCTGTCAGAGGTGTGTTTTTTATTGAGGTTGATTTGTGTAATTTAAACTGACTCTCTTTTTCTTGAATATTCTTTTCTTTTTCCAGTAAGGATTTTTCCTGGTTTAAGACGGTCTCTTCTCTGAGTTGAAGGCTTCTGTCTTTTTCTTCAAGAGATTGTTCCATTTCTTCTCGAATGACACTCGCAGCGCTGTTCGCTAGCTTGTCCAAATCTTCGCAAAGAATACTATCAATCTTACGTCTTTTTATAAAAAAACCAACATAAGAAAGCAGGTACAAAACGAGTCCCGTCGCGCTTGAGATCATCCAGTCTGCTGTAAAATAGCCAGACAGAACAATGGCCGCAGCTCCCAGGATTGCGAAGGTCACATACCACAAAGGCTTAAATCGAATATCATCCATGCAGAAAACTCCAAAACCAAAAGATTTTAAGTTCTTTTTTCTTAATACAAGAACCTTTCGGATAAATGATTTAGAAGATAAGCTATCCTAAGGTGGGAGATTGACACAGTGAAAGAAAGTAACATTTCTTCATTAAACTGACTTTCAGTTTTTGAGGTGGGGCGATAAAATATATCAAACCCCTTGAAAAGCTTATTTTGTAAACTGTTTTGTATGAGGTACGTTTTGGACGGCAATAATACATCTATTGACGATATTATTCTGAGCTGGAAAGACAGACTCTCGAAAATAATACTCAACTCATATGTATACGTTATTTTTTTTCTTATCACTGTGATACTAGTGAATTTTTTTGTTAGAAATTATGTATTTAACGTTGCATTTTTTGCACTTATTTTAGTTTGTAGTTATCTTTGTTGGAATGGGTATCAAAAGGCAAAAATTTTAATAAAACAATGGCACGAAGAATTTCTTTACCCAAGTCAAAAACTCATTCAAACAATTGATATGGTCTCTGCACAAAAACTGGATCTATTACCAGAAGAACAAAGTAACAGCTTTACCTCAGACTCTCATATTAAACTATTGGAAGTTGCAAGAGGAATTCTCGAACACCAACGTTTTATTGATCAAGTTGTGGATAATATGTTTGAAATGATGTTTCTTTTTAATCAAGATGGAATCATCATGAAGGCAAATAAATCAGCCTGCGATACAACTCGCTTTCAACAGAGTGAACTTATTGGTCAACATATTCGAAAATTATTCCCTCATGCTGAAGGTTTGGTGGATTATTATTTGGAGTTGGAAATTCAATTTACAACGCAAGGTTTTTTGAGAGATATGGAAGTTTATGTGCAAACTTCTGAAGGTGAACTTCTTCCGTTCTCAATTAATGGTGTAAAAATTGAAAGCAGTCACGGAGGATTGCTTGGTTACACGGTGATTGCAAAAAACCAAGCAGAAACCGTCAGGCTGATAAATCAATTGAATAAAAGTAACTTTGAGTTGGGAAGAGCTAATGATGAATTGGGTAAAAGATACGACCACGTTAAAAAAGAAATTGAAGAAAAAGAAGGGCAACGCAGAGTTCTTGAAATGGAACTTGCAACAAGTCAATTAGTTCAAAAAACATTTCTCCCCCAAGTCCCTCCAGAGCATAAATTTGTTGATTGTGTAGGGACAGCTATTCCGGCTGCTTTTTGTGGAGGTGATTGGTGGAATACGGTTTCCCTTGAAGATAAATTTTTTGTTTTTATTGCAGATGTTACTGGACACGGAACTGCAAGTGCAATGGTAACGGCAGCAATTTCTGGATATTATATTGGAATTAAACAGAAGCTCCTTATGGGTGAAAATCTGGATGTGGACCATATTTTAAACGGATTTGATAAAGTATTATCCGATATGGGTGGAAGTGAAGTTCGTTATAATATGACTTGCTTTTCTTGTGTATTTGATTTTAAAAAACGCACAATTCGTTTTGCAAATGCAGGACATAATTTTCCAATTCTCGTTCGCGAAGATGGGAAAGTTGAAGCGCTTATTGCAAGTGGGCACAGATTAGGTAATACAAATGGTGAGCCTTTTGAGAAAAAGGAAGTTCCATTAAACGGCGGAGAATTTGTTCTTTTCTACACAGACGGACTTATTGAAAATAAAAATGATAAAAATCAAGAATATGGTAAAAGGAAATTGAGAAAGTTTATAGAGGCTAATTATGAAAAGAAAAGTTCAACATTTATAGAGTTACTCTTGCATGATTCGTTAGATTTTTATGGCACAAGTAAACCACTCGAAGATGATGTTACGGTTGTTGTAACAAAAATTAAAAAAATGTGATTATGAAAAATTTATTTCAAAACCTAAGAATTAAAATCCGTGGAGATAAAATAAATCTCCCTGAAGCAAAGAATATCGCCCCAATTGTTTATATTATTTTAGCAGTTGTTGGAGGGGTTAGTACCATAGGGACTGTTTTTACTTTCATCAAAAAAGAAAAAACACTGGAACAGGCTACAAATATAAAAAAGAAAAAAGAGGAACTCAATCAAAAAAAAATAGCATCTAATGCAGAATTTAGTGCAATTTTAAAAAGAAATATATTTAATCTCGATGGGACTTTACCCGATACGGGGGCCACAGTAGCAGATGTGTGTACAGGGGATGCACAACCATCAACTCTTTCCTATAAAGTTTCAGGAATTATTTACGGTGGTGATGCTAAGAGTAGTATTGCTTTGCTGGAGGGAAATAGTGATCATCAGAGTTCAGCCTATAAATTAGGAGATTCTCTTATTCCAGGCACAATAATTTCAAATATTTCCAGTAATAGAGTTTACTTAACAAGCAAAAGTTGTCCAGAATATTTAGAAATTCATTACCCATCTCTCCCTGCGCAAGGTCGGTCGACACAGAAAAAAAATACGAAGGGGAGTTATTCTGAAAATGGGTTTGAACGTATTGGCAACACAACCACTGTCACAAAGCAATGGGTTAATGACGTTTTAACAAATAAACTCTCTTCAGCGCTTGAAGAGGCAAGGGCTGTTCCTTACCTTGTTGGCGGGCAAATTAAAGGCTTTACAATCTCTCAGATTGTGCCGGACAGTGTTTATTCAAAATTGGGATTACAAAATGGAGATGTTGTTTCTTCAATTAACGGAATTGAGCTTAATGATGCAGCTCGAGCAATTCAAACATTAAATTCTTTGCGTAGTGAGAGTAATATCGCTCTCGAAGTCACTCGTGGAGGCCAATCTATCACTTTAAAAGTGGATGTCCAATGATTAAAATAACTGAACTAAAAAATTATTTATCTGCCAATGTTTTCCAAGTTATTTTGTCCGATAAACACACTGCTTTTAACTTAAAAGAGAAATTTCATAAAAATTTTAGTATTGTTTCTCTCATATTATTGTCCACTTTTTCTCTGGGAGTCCTGTTTTCTGCTTACATCTCTTATTCTCTGACGGGAGCCATGCTAGTAGGGTTCTCTGGAAATAGAGAAATGAGTAACTCATTTCAAGAAAATATTTCACCACTTTCTTTTTCAGTCATTAAAAAAAATGTTATTTCAAGAAATTTTTTTAACCAAACGGGAGAAATTCCTGTTGAAGATACTTCTGAAGGCAGTGAAAGTTCGCTTATGAAGAATTTTGAAAAAGCTCCTTGTGTAACAAATGATAAATTGCCTGTGGAACTGCTAGGAATTATTTACACAGGAAACCCCAGCACAAATTTAGTCAGCATCAAAGATTCCACTGCAACTATTGCTGATGTCTATAAAGAAGGACAGGAGCTTATTGATTATGAAAATTATAGTTTATACAAAGTGACAAGTCCCACGACTGCGGAATTCAGACACGATAGTAAAAAAATTTGTGCCTCCTTGAATCCTCCGAGTTACAACACGGAAAATTTACCGACAAATTTTTCTGCGGGGGTAGAAATTTCACTGGAACCTTCCTTTGTGAAGGAACAACTAGGGGCAGGTTTTTCAACAATACTCAACTCGGCACGTTTGGTACCACAAATTATTGATGGCAAAACCTTGGGGTTTAAAATATTTGCTATAGCAAAAGGCAGTCTTTTTGATAAAATTGAATTAATGAATGGTGATGTTATAAAAAATGTAAATGGGACTAATTTAGAAGATCCTGCACAAGGTTTTAAAGTTTATGAAGCATTTCAAAATGAAAACGAGATCACTTTGCATATACAACGCAACAATGAAACTCTGACCAAAAAGGTAGTAGTTCAATGAAGACTAAATTAAATGGAAGTCATATAACCTTAATCATCGCGTTAACACATGCATTTTCTTTTGCTCAACAATTACCAAAATTGTTAACGCCGCTGACGGCTTCAACACAACTACCTCCTCCAGTAGCACCTTTAACACCAACGTCAAGAAGTGGTAAAATACATGAAATGCCCCCAGCGGATAAAATTCCTCACGGCAAAGAACTTGTGAGCATTGATTTTCCAAACGGAGTGAATTTAAGCGACATTATAAAAACTGTTTCTATGTGGACGGGTAAAAATTTTGTACTTGGGCAAGGTGTTTCTGGTGGTGCAAAAATTTCAATTATTTCACAAGAACCTATTACCAAAGAAGAAGCTTATCAAGCATTTTTAAGCGCCCTGAATATTTCAGGGTTTACTACGGTAGAAACAGGAAAAATTGTTAAAATTCTTCCTATATCTAATGCAAAGTCATCTAATATTAAAACCTATTACGGTTCAAATTGGGCGCCCGCTACCGACGAAATTATAAACCAGGTTATTCCATTGAATTACATTGATGTGAATACCGTGGTGAATCAATTGAGACCGCTGCTTGGTCTCACTCAATATGCTCCATTTACCACAACAAATTCGCTTATTTTAACAGACACAGGGAATAGAATTCGCAGAATTATGGAAGTTATTAAGTTGCTTGATGACAAAACAAGTCAATCGCAGGTTAGTATTATTCCTGTTAATTACACAGATGCAAAAGATATGGCGACTAAGGTGACGGACATTTTTGGAGCTCGGGGTGGAACAACCATTTCATTGCAAAAAGCTGTTGTGGATGAAAGAACAAACTCCATTATTTTAGTGGGTCCTGCGCACACCCTCGACGATATTGTTCGCTTTATTCAAAAAATAGACAAACCAGCCCTCGATCAATCTATTCAAGCATTCATTCGCGTGCGCCCATTAGACTACGCTGATGCTGAAAAACTGGCACAAACTTTGCAGGCATTAACGCAAAATACCAATTCTAAAACGACGTCTGGTGGTGCTCAGAGGCCTCCTTACTTGCCAGCAGTTCCCAATGCGTCACAACAGCAAAATACGTCACAGCAATCTGGTGCTGGAGCTGTTGCCACAGACATTAGTGGAGCAAAAATTACCGCAGATAAATCTTCTAATTCTCTCATTATTCAAGGGAGTAAATCGGCTTTCAATGAGCTTGACGGAATTATTTCACAGCTCGATAAACGCAGAGCGCAAGTGTATATTGAAGCAAATATGATTGATTTAAGTATTGGTAATGATTTAACTTGGTCTCCAGCAGCGATTGGTGGAGGAGTTGTTGGCAATAAAGTTACTATCCCATTTGGCTTTAACGCTGGTCAAGCCATTCCATTTTCTCAGCAAACAACAACAGGAGGCTCTGCAACGAATCCATTGGGTGCGGCGGCAGCATCAAATGCCATACTAGGAATTTTAAGCAATACAACAGTGAATATTGGTGGCCTAGCTTTGACTCCAGGAGCACTCATTTTTGCTTTAAAAACGGATTCAAACAACAACGTCTTGCAAACTCCAAGCATGATGGTTTCTGACAACGAAGCAGCTAATTTTTCCGCTGCTCAAGAAATAAATGTGCTTGTCACGTCGTCAAACCCCAGCGGAATTGGGACTGTGCAAAATTCACAAAAGTACGATGTCACAACGGCTCTTAAGGTAACACCTCAAATTTCACGCTCCAATTCGGTTAATTTAAAAATCAACTTACAGCTTGATACCCTTCTCTCAACAGATGCAAACGGTGCTCCCACTGTGAACAAGCGTTCTGCGGAGTCAGTTGTGACCGTGCAAGATGGCCAGACAGCAGTTTTGGGAGGAATTACTGTAAACACAATGAAGCATGCAGAAAGTAAAGTGCCATTGTTGGGAGATATTCCTGTTATTGGTTGGTTGTTTAAGCAAGTTCAGGATATAAAAGATAAATCAAGTTTAACTTTGCTTATCACTCCCCACGTCGTGCGTAATGCTGATGATCTTGCGCGAATTTATGAAGAAAATATGAA
>JAZKEW010000095.1:5685-17824 GCA_040386785.1 Bdellovibrionota bacterium | reverse complement strand
GAAAAAACCAAGCTAAAGAGCGATGGAGAATTCATTGAAAAGATAAATAAGTATGGAATAACTTGCTGATTTAAGCCTTGAAGTAGCAAGTTTTTTAAGGCCTTCATTTTTAATGAACTCTTTGAAATTCAAGCGTGCAGTCTCCGTCAATAATTCAATAGTTAAATAGTACCTTAAAAAATCCGAAATGACACGAGATCGCAAAGGAAATTAAAATTATGTTTCAAAGATTTTTGTCTTTAGGTGCCGTACCTGAACTTCGTCCCGACCCTGTGCAATCGGAAAAGGTTGGAAATGAGGTTGAAGTGGTTATGCCAATAGATGTTTATTGGCAAATTGAAGACCTTATTAAAGATATAAGATACGCTCGCATTCAAGGAAATGACACACAAAAATTATGGTCTAGGTTTGCCAGACTGATTTACCCTTGCATTGTGTTAGAAAAAGATAGGCAGTGGTTTAAGAGTCGCATTGTTTACTTAATTTAATAAAAATGCAAATCCTGCACTTACAAAATAGCCTGTGGAAGAAAGGGCTTCACTGTCATTAAGATTGTAAGATGCTGACAACCTCAACAGAACTTCATTGAGTAAGTCGTCTTTGTCAACGGAAGGTGGCTGTCCTGCAATGGAGCTTAGGCTAATATCAATATTGACGCCTCCTTGGTAAATGGGGCTAAATTCCGTAACTCCATAGGAACTGCCTGAAGATCCTCCTTCAGGAATCGCCTCTTCTCGAAAGCGAGTGACCCCTCCGCCGAAAAAAATACCTGGCTGAATATACAAGAAATTTGGATTTCGATACCTTACTCCTACAAGGACTTCACTGGTAAGTGCATAAAATTTTCTGTCGTAAGATTCTGTGGAAGAGCCTAAAACCGTTGCGTCGGCTTTTTGTGTATTTGTCATATAACGGCCAAGTAAACCAATAGAAACTCCAAAATTATTTGGCCAAAATATTCTACTCAAACCTACTTCTCCAAATAGAGTTGGTTGGGATGAGTAGTAGGTATCGTATAAGTCAACATCTTGTGTTGGCATTAAAACACCGACCTTTAAATCAAAGTCATACATTGGTAGTACAAGTCCTTTTTTAGGCATTTTAAAAAAAGGATCCGTATTCATATCTTCAGGAATAACGTCAATATTTTGTTGTTCACTTTGCTCAAAGCCAAAACCACTTTTGTTGTTTTGATTGGTCGTGCCATTGGGCACTTGTTCAAAGGCGAGTTCTTGAGCCTGTGCACTATTGTCAAGTAAGTTGGAAACAAAATGAACAACTTTGTGAAAGATATTTTTTGTTTTATGCGCTGCTTCAGTTACAAAATTTCCTGTGTGGTACAACGTATACCCTGATTTTTCAAAAATAAAATTCAGCGGTGGTTTTAATTTTGGATGCTCGTCAAGCCAATGGGCCCAAGTTTTTGCATGCTTATAATAAAATTTTGTAAACCCTATTTGATTTAAATAGGCATCTCGTATGGCACGCCAGTAAACAACAGATGGGCTATGAATATTGCCAGAAGCAGCGGTGACCACAAAGCAGTCTTTTGTTAAAGCAAGACTAGAGTCTTTTGCAGTACTCGCAAGTTCAAAATTAATTCCCGTGGTGTAAAAAACATTGGAATGCGCAAGACTGTAGTTGGGGATGTCATAGACTGGGTCAGAGGCTGAGTTGAGAGCCCAAACCACCACACCATAAACGTCACCATTGTTTATTGGACCTTTTACGTAAGAAGAAGAGCTACTTCCTGAAGTAGAAAGATAGACGTAACTAATACAACTGCCGCTGTATGAACTTTCGCCTGAGGTATTCATAATAGTTTGTAAGTCGACTTTGCCATTAATTCCGCCAAGGTATGGAATAGCTGCCGAGTTTGCGTCAGGGGCAGCAGCTCCGCTTAAAAAAGTTTGAGAGGTTGCAGAAGCACACCCGAGATCACTTGAAGTGCCTCCAGTGCCAAAGCTAGATTGCCATGCTGTGTATGAACAAGTGTAGTTTGATGCCACAAGGGGATCTTCGTAAGCCATCCAATTTGGTGCAAATTTAAAACCACCTATTTTGCAATCGGAGTCTTTCCAAAAGCCAACCACATAACCAGAGACGCTGTTGCTGCCTGTTGTAGACGTAATAAGGGTTGTTGCACCAACTCCGTCGTTGGTGGTGGTGCAGGTAGACCCATCTGCTGAAGGGCATACGGCTGTAAGAGAACTTGGTTGATTAATGTTTGTGATTTCAAAGGCCATGTTTTGCGCAAGAATGCTTTTGTTGTTGCCCTGTAAAGTGGGGGCATTCACGAGAGTGCCTTTATCTGATTGCCAAGTCCCTTTATCAGGGCCAGGGGTTCCGCTGGTGGAACCGGTAGGGATGTAGATGTAGCTAACAGAAATAGGAGTGGAACTGAGCATAGTTATGAAATCTTGAGGAAGCGTTGTGGTTGGGTTGCTAAAGGTGATAGTTATATCGAATGCAGCAGATGCATTTGATATAGTGTAGGCAGTTCCAACAGAAGATGTTGTTGGAAGGCCTGTGGAACTTACGGTAATTGTTGCGCCATCACAAGCTGAAAGCGCATCACAAGTAATTGAAGATCCACTTGCAGGTGCAAAGACAATCCCCCAATTGCCAGGAGTGTAAGTGCCTGGTTCAGTAAAGGTATAGGTGCTAATTGTTCCTGTTAAAATAACTTCAATGGAAGCAATCGGTGTATTTGAGCTGTTATTTGCATAATCTAACAAAACTGCTGGACTTGAAGCGGCAACACTGTTCCCATTGGTATCAGTCGCTTTGATAGAAAGTGATAAATTATTTGCAGCATAGCTTTTATCTACAAGCAAAAAGCCAACTGCTAGGACAACCACATAGAAAATTTTTTTAATCATAATATTATTAACCCGCGATGTAATGCTGAAGAATTTGCCACGCGTTTAAAGCGGCGCCTTTTCTTAAATTATCGGAAACTATCCACAAGGATAACCCATTTTCAAAAACTTCGCACCTGCGAATTCGGCTGACAAAAACTTCATCCCTTCCATGGGCTTCTCTCGGCGTCACAAAACTTTCAAATAAAACATCTTCATCATCATCTTGAGGTTTTTTTTCATCCACCACGCACAGTCCAGGAAATTTTGACAGAGTTTCTATAATTTCTATGACATTAAATTGTTTATCCAGCTCAAGTGTTACGGACTCTCCATGCCCCACAAATGTAGGCACCCGCACGCTGGTTGCAGCGATTGCAAAATTAGGCTTGCCCAAAACTTTTTTTGTTTCAAACATAATTTTAGATTCTTCATCGGTATCTCCATTGTCTAAAATTGATGCCACAAAAGGCATGACGTTAAAGGCAATGCTTTTAGGAAATACAGTTGATTTTTGGCAAGATAAATCATGAGCATTAAAAAAATGTTTTGTTTCTTCCGTTAAAACGTCCACCCCAAGTTTTCCAGCACCTGACACACTCTGATAAGTAGAAACAATTGTTTTTGTGACACCAAATTTATCATCGAGAGCTTTTAACACCATTGTCAGGGGAATTGTGCAACAATTTGGGCTTGCCACAACAGGAAAAGTTTTAAAGTCTTTTTCCAGCAATAAAGAACCATTGACTTCAGGCACAACCAAAGGAACATTGGGATGATCGCGAAACGCAGAAGACTTATCTATACATAGAATGCCTTTTTCTGCGAGTTGTGGAATGAATTCCTTTGAAATTGCAGAGTCTGTGGCAAATATAACAGCATCACACTCAAGCAAAGAATTTAAATTAGTTTCCTCTATAGACACTTTCATTTTGCCGATGGTGACAATTTTTCTCGCGGAAGATTTTGAAGCAAATAGTTTAATTTTTTCAAATTTATTTTCAGTGTGTTCTATAATTTCAAGAAGTGTTTGTCCTACGGCGCCTGTAGCTCCTACAATACCAAGTATTTTCATTTTTTATCCTTCTGTGTCAAACAGTTCATCTTCTTCAGCAGCATTGTCTCTGCGAGTAAAAATCCAGAGAATTGGACCGTGCAAACAATATACAATGAGAAGAAGGGCAAGCGATACCACAAATTGAAGTGTAAAAAACAAGGCACATAAAATAAGAACTAGAGCAAAAACTCGAAAAGGCCTTTTGCGTGGGAGTCGCAAAGATTTGTGGCTGTGGTACTCAAAGGTAGAAACCATGCCAAGGGCTAATAGAAATAAAATAATCAGTAAAGTGATATTGCGAACAGCAGGAACAGTAAGAGTTTGTGCGAGTAAAATTTCCCAGTCCATTTTGTCTTTCAACGACCATGAACTTAATTCTGCTTGTGCCATGACAAAAACGGCCACAGGTGCTGCAGCCATTGGAATAGGAATTCCCGTAAAAGTTCCGTTGGCTTTGCCGAGAGAACTTTGCACATTAAAACGTGCCAAACGCAAAGTTCCGCAAGCGGCATAAATAAAACACACGCAAAACCCAAGGCGGGTAAAGTCATGTAGAGCAAAATTGTACACAAGAATTGCGGGGGCAACACCAAAGGAGACAAGGTCGCACAAAGAGTCCAGTTGCACGCCAAAGGAACTTTGGGTGTGAGTAAGTCTTGCCACACTGCCATCAAGAGCATCGCAAATAGCTGCAGCCAAAATAGCGTAGGCTGCATACACAAAATACTCCATATTGGCATGCATTCTGCCGTCGATAGAATATTTTAAAGAAAGTAAACCAAAAAAAAGCGAACTGGCCGTGATTAAGTTAGGAAGTAAATATATTCCAGGTTTGACTTTTTTATGTTTTTCAGGATGCTCTTCTTTTGTTTTTATAGATTCATGCATTGGAAATTCCTTTGAGCTTGAGTACAGGTCCAGGCTCTCTTCCGTAGTTTGGTTCTAGGACGTCCACTTTTTCAGGATTATTTTTTAATTTATTGATGGCATCAAGCAAATCGAAAAATGTGACAAAGCCAGTGGACTCATCATTTTCTTTGTATTCTGTTCCGAGCTGCTCCACAAATGTTTTCATGTCGCTTTCATCTTCATTTGTAAAAAAGCTTCCGTTTAAAAAATAGGGTGCCAACTCTGTGCGGAGAGAAATAAGTTCACAATTGTGGCCTAATTTTATTCCATTTGCAAATGCACAACCGAGCCTCAAACCTGTAAAAGAACCTGGCCCCGTGCCTACGGCAAGAGTTTTTATATCGAGAGTGTTTAATTTTGCTAACTCTAAAACAGATAAAAAAACATCACATAAATTTTCAGCTGTTTTGCCAAGAACTCGCATAAAAATGGGATTGTCATCCTCTTCTTTTTTTAGCAAACCAAGGGCAACTCCCCTTCTGTGGGTTAGAAAAATAACAAGAGGGTAAGCAATGTTTGTCATGGATGTGCAAGCCTTAAAATATCATTGTAAAAAACCAGCACGAACAAAAATAAAATCATGAGAATTCCTGCCCGTTGTACAGCGATTTGTACTTTTTTGGGCAACGATTTTCCATAAAAAACTTCCACCACATTCAACAAAAGAGCTCCACCGTCTAGTGCAGGCAATGGCAGTAAATTAACCATACCAATATTGACACTAATGAGAGACATGGTGAGAAAAAAAGTCATCATGCCTGCCTTTGCGGCGTCTCCTGCAATGCTTGCAACAGCCAACGGGCCACCTAAATTTGATAGCGGAATGGATCCTGAAAAGAGTAATTTTAAACCTTTGTATATCATGGCCATTTGATTGAATAAATAGTGAAATGCTTTTTGTAGAGCATCTTCTACTGAGCTGGCCTTAATGGTCACTGTTTGACTCGTCTTAGTCCATAATGGCGTAATTCCAATTTTACCGGACTTTTCTTGAGTTCCGTAAATTGTTTCAGAAGATTGTGCCTGTGGAGTGATTGAAAGAGATATGTTTTTGTGATCGCGTTCTACAACTAAGAGAAGTTGATTATTTGCATTTTTGCTTATGATGTTCACTAAATCTGGCCAATTTTCAGTGCTTTTATTATTTATGGAAATTATTTTATCACCCGTTTGCAGCCCGGCATGCTCTGCAACAGAATGCGGAATTACAGTGATGGTGTTTGGTTGCGTTGGAATTCCATGGCAGACGAGGCCCAGCATAATAATAAGGCTGAGCAGAAAATTAGCAAAAGGCCCTGCAAAGGAAACAATGGCGCGTTTGTAAACCTTGGCATGCAGAAAAGATTTTTCTTGATTTTGTAGTGGAATATTTTCTGAAATATCGGCACCGTAAAAACGAACATAGCCTCCTAAAGGAAGCCAGTTTATTCTATAGAGTGTGGGTCCTTTTTTAAAAGTATAGGCTGCAGGCCCAAAACCAATGCTAAATTCCTCGACTTGAATTTTAAAAATTTTTCCCGCAATAAAGTGTCCGAGTTCATGGACAAAAACAATAATGCTAATAAGGATAATAAAGGCAATAATAGTATTTGAAAAAATTGCAGAAAGAATATTCATTTATTTCACACAGACAAGGTGGTTTGATTGAATTTGCTCAGGAGTCATGCCAAAGCGTCGCTCGCGTTTAGCATACTCTTTAAGCAACTCAACTAATTTTTTGTTGCCAAAATCGGGCCAAAGAGTGCTGTCAAAAAAGAGTTCAGCATAAGCTAATTGCCACAATAAAAAATTGCTCACGCGAAATTCACCACTGGTGCGCACAAACATGTCGAGGGGAGGAAGACCGCAGGTGTCTAGGCAGGACTCAAATATTTTTTCATCAATATCATTTGTATAAATTTCCTGCGCTTCAATTTTAGTGACAATTTTTTTAACAGCACGTAGTATTTCGCCTTGGGAGCTATAGCTTAAGGCTACGCTTAATTGCAAGCCTGTGTTGTTGATTGTGTCGTGCTCCAGCTTTTCAACGAGTTCAATAATGTCAGTGGAAAGTTTTTGTCTGTCTCCAATAACACGAAAGCGCACATTTTTTTCAATAATACGCTTTCTTTCTTTGCGGATATACCAGCGCAGTAGGCCCATAATACCACCAACTTCTTCTTCTGGTCTACGCCAATTTTCATCGGAAAAAGCAAACAGAGTAAGGGCTTCAATTTCTAAATTTCCACATAATTCAGTGATTTCTTGAACTCGTTCAACGCCTTTGGTATGACCAGCTATGCGAGGAAGTCGTCTTTGTGTGGCCCAACGGCCGTTTCCATCCATGACAATGCCAATGTGATGTGGGAGTTTTTGTGGGTTTAAGCCCCATTCTGTACAATAATCGTTCATGCACTTTCCTTAGCAACGCATTCAATGGAGCAATGTGTCACACAATGAAATAAAAAATCAAGATTGCAGTGAGGAAATATCATGAACACAGAAAATTCGAAGAAAGCTTTCTTAAGCACACAAGGTTATCGTGGTACGCGAGACTTTTACCCAGAAGATCAACGTTTGAGGGCATATATTTATCATAAAATTCACACTGTCATGAAAAGCTTTGGCTATGAGGAATACGATGGGCCTTTTGTTGAACTTCTTGAACTGTATGCTGCAAAATCAAGCGAAGAAATTGTTCGCGACCAATTGTATTCTTTCCTTGATAAAGGAGAAAGACATCTCGCTATTCGTCCTGAAATGACCCCCACACTTGCTCGTATGGTTGCTGCAAAACAACAACAACTCCAACGCCCCATTCGTTGGTACAGTATCCCAACCTGTATGCGTTTTGAACGCCCTCAAAGGGGTAGGCTTCGTGAATTTGATCAACTAAACGTCGACATTTTTGGCGGAAATTCGCTTGATGAAGATATTGAAGTGTTGTTGACAATAGTTGAAATTTTAAAATCACTTGGTGCGAGCAATCAAGATTTTATTATTAAGTTGAACAACCGAGCTCTTGTGAATAGCTATGTTCAACACGTGTTGCATATTAACAGTGAAAAAGTTACGCCGTTATTTCGTTTGCTTGATAAGCGCGATAAGTTAACAGCGGAAGTTTTTTATGAAGAGTGTCAAAAATTAAACTTTAACCCCACTCAAATTGATAGTTTAGAAAAATTTTTGCACGCAGACTTGGACGAAATTATTTCTTTGTTTGATTCAACAGAGAGTGAAGGGGGGTTGGTTGCAAAGCAAATGAAACTTCGTGTTGATGCTGTTAATCAAATTACAAATTCAAAATGTGTTGTATTTGCGCCAGATATTATGAGAGGTTTTGATTATTACACCGGCATGATTTTTGAAGTTTTTGACACTCACCCCGAAAACCGCCGTGCGCTTTGTGGTGGTGGACGCTACGACAATTTGGTGAGCGCTTTTGGGGGCGCGGAGCTTTCTGGAATTGGTTACGGCATGGGTGACGTGGCTCTTCAAAATTTTATGGAAGTTCACAATTTAACTCCCAAGTTGCAAAAGGAAACGCACGTATCTGTGATTCGTTTTGGTGAGTCTGATCGCTTGCACACGTTAAAGCTATCGGCAGCTTTACGAAAGCTTGGCCTCAATGTGGAGTGCTGTGTTACTTTAAATAAATTTGGAAAACAAATTCAAAGTGCAGAAAAATTAGGTGTGAAAGTTGTGGTGTTTTGCGGAGAAACGGAAATGCAAAATCAAGCTTTTGCTGTAAAGTGGTTGCAAACAGGTCAGCAAGAAGTTTTTTCTTTTGATGAGCCGGGTTTAAATTCATTTTACAAAAAGTTTTTACTCGGAAATCCTGCCTAGTAAGACTTGTATAATTTGGTAATGATCCGCAAAAAATTTATCTTCCAATGAATTTAATTCATCCAGCAAAATCCAATGGGCTTCGTGAGCATCATCACCTGCTGTTACCTTAGGGCATTCAACAAAATGCAGCTTATAAAAAAAGACGTGGGCAAAAGTGCGCGCAATTGGGTTGCGCTCTGTGTAATCGTAATATCCTTTTTTGACAAAACAACTTTTAAGTTCGTCTTGTTTTAGTTCAATATTTGTTTCCTCATACAGTTCTCTTAGTGCCCCTGCCATTGGTTCTTCATTTTCTTCAAGATGGCCACCAGGCATGGCATATAAATACTTACCAGGATAGTTTTTCCGTCTGACTAGCAAGATATAGTTTCCACACAGCACTAAACTATTTGCAACGGAAAAAGAATTTTGAGAGAGTTTTTTTCTTGCCTCTTCTACAAATAAATACTCACCGAGTAGCTGGTTAAATAGGTTTGATTTTCTAAATTTTTGCAACCAAGTTTTAATTTGTTCTGGAATGTAATGGTATGTTGGTGTGCCACAGGAAAAAAATTTTTTTCGGAAATCTGTGGAGTTCATACCGTCAAAATTCCCCGTTTCAATAAAGGTCCAATTTGGAAAGTTTTTTAAATAGTAAGATGTGGCGTCTTTGTTATGACCAATAAGAGCAATGGACGCTTGGGGTTGTACCACCTTAAAAATTTCGTTGACAATATTTTGTTGCCACACAATTTCAGAATAAATTCTATCTCGAATTGGAAGAAAAAAAACTCTCTTTCTTTCTTCCTTGTGCAAACATTTTTTTATCATTTCTATTCTTTGTTCCGAGCTCCAAGGGTTTCTTGTGGAAGGGGCGCTTTTATAACTACCTACAATAAGAATGCATATTTTAGAACGTTCTAGAGCGAGGCGAATTGTTTTTAAATGCCCTACATGAATAGGTTGAAATCGCCCAATAAAAACTGAGACATCAAAGTATTGTGTAGCAAGTTGCATTTTTTTTCCTATTTCGAGACAATGTTGACACTTCTGCATAAAACCAATAAACCTGTGAATAAGCATTCACGTTGGTTGCGTCAATGTCAATTTTTTTTAATTGGGGTCATCTAGAATGAAACAAAAAAATTTCGCAAAGTATTTTCTTGCAGTAGGTTTACTTTCCTTGGCTGCTTTTTCTGCGCAAGCTGCTCAAGATTCCACAACAATTTCTCAAACACAAAAGAGTACTATGATATTTAAAAATGATGAAGAAAAAGTAAGTTACATTATCGGTCACCAAATTGCGACAAGCATTCGCAACGATGATCTCAAAGTAAACAAAGTCGCGCTTATAAAAGCCATTGAAGAAGGTCTAGCTGGAAAAAACTCTGAGCTTTCTGCACAAGAAACACAATCTTTTATGCAAAAGTATTTGACGGGCCAACAAAAAATTCGTGGCGATAAAAATACGAAAGAGGGAGACGCTTTTCTAGCTAAAACAAAACATGAATCCGGTGTCGTTACTTTAGCGAGTGGCTTGCAATACAAAATAATGACAAAAGGAACTGGTGCAAAACCAAAGGCAACAGACACTGTGACTGTTGAGTACGAAGGAACACTTGTGGATGGAAAAATATTTGACAGTTCTTATCAACGTGGACAACCAGTTTCATTTCCTGTGAACGGTGTTATTAAAGGCTGGACAGAAGCACTACAATTAATGCCAGAAGGCTCCACTTGGATGCTGTATGTTCCAGCTAATTTAGCTTATGGCGCGCAAGCACCTTCTCCACTTATTGGGCCTAATTCAGCTCTTATCTTTAAAGTGCATTTAGTTTCTATTGCGAAACCTGCGGCTTCCGCTGCAACTTCAACAGCAAAACCTGCGGAAGAAAAGAAGCCGTAATTATACTTGGCGCAAACTCATCTGCGCTAAGTATATTTATGGTTTGAAGGCATTTGTGAGTGCATCTATTACTTGCTCTTTGTGAATTTCATTCTTTGTCTTTTCTTTTTTTTCTTGAACAGAGGAAAGGCTTAGTACCTTCTGTACGACAAGAAATATATTTTCGTTCTTATTAATTGGAATAGAAAAGACAAAAAACCAAACAACACCATATACAATAAAAACAAATAAAAACTTAAATAAACTATCCATGCTTTTTGTCTCTCCGTGAAACTGATTGTATTCTGTTCCCTCTGTTTTATGGGAAACGGTTGTTAACTTCTTGACGATTTTTTCTAAAATGTGTGCGGTTACGGACAAGGTAACAGAGCTTGAATTTAAATTCGTCATTTTTTTTTCGTTTTTTTGCATAATTTTTAATCAAACAAACTATTTTTATTTGGCTTTCTTGAGTTTTCACTTTGTGTATGTTAATTAACTAAGATGAACTTTTTTATATGAATTTTTTTTTGTTTGGAAAGTTCAGTTTTGTTTCCTTAAACCCTTTCGGAGATTTTTATGAAAAAAGTTATTCTTCGTTCTCTTTCTCTTGCAACCGTGGTTGTTGGTTTTACTTCTCTATCTGCTCGAGCGGATGACGCAGATACAGACGCGGGAAAATTCACTCCAACTATGGAACTGCAAGCTCGTTATGTTCTAACTGATAGCACTCGTAAAACGTCATTGGACTTTTTAAGTCAAAGATTCCGTATGGGCGGCAAGTACAAACAAGGCAACTTTACAGCAGTTGGTGAAGCTGAGTTTGAAGGTAACAAATACGGTGAGTACGCAAATCAAACAGAACAAAATTCTGACGGTGGTCAGTCTGTAGGCGTTCGTAAGGCATATGTTGGTTACGATCTTTACAAAGAAGACGGCAGCACTGTTAATTTAAAACTAGGTCGTTTTGTGCCAGCTGGTGCAAATCAATACGGTGATGACGCTATGACCAGCTGGTTCGGAATCAGCGGTTATCTCCCTGCAGATGGCGTTATGCTTTCTTACGCTGGTAAACTAGGTGGAGTTGCACTAGAAGCTCAACTTTCTATCGTCAACAATATGAGCCTTTGGGTTTATGGCGACAAAATTTTTAACAATAACGCAGGCGTTGAATTGGGCGATTCAAAAACTTGGGGCTTTTCTATGAATGGTCCTTCTGCGGCATTCACAGGTGGCAACACATTTAACGGCAATGGTGGCGGTAGCTTCAACTCTGAGTCTGCTAACACTTCTAACACAAGTGACAAAGCTTACGTTGCAAACGTGAGCGCGGGCATTCCTGCTGGCGAAGGCACTGTTGAAGTTGATGTTTCTTACATGATGAAAAACAATGCAATTGGTGGTACTGTCACTAGCTCACTTACAAGCAACGTAGGGACTACAAGCAGCACTATTCTTGCTCAAGATATCCAATATACTGAAGACTCCATTGGCTACAATTACAAAGATAAGTTAATGGCTGGTGTTTGGGGCAGCATGCTCACAACAGGTGAGTCAAAGTTCATGACAGATGATGCAAACGGCGGCGCGTCTCAGTTTACAAAGCTAGACAATAGCGTT
>JAZKEW010000095.1:0-5565 GCA_040386785.1 Bdellovibrionota bacterium | reverse complement strand
TGGTAAGGGTGGCGTTTGGACTTATGCTGGTGGTCTTGAAATGTTCCAACATCGTCAAAGCGGCGGCAACGGTGCTGCTTCTGGTTCCGATGGTGCAGCTCTTTCTGACTCCGATGCAGCTTCAAACGACGTAACTATGTACTCTATCGCTGGTGGTTACAAAAAAGGTAACTTTAAAGCTGAGTTAAACTATGCTTACTTCACAGCTTCAAACGACGTGTTCTTGAACGCAGGGAACAACCACTTAACAAACAACGCGAACTTCATTTACTTAGCTGCTGAATACAAGCTCTAAAAAGAAGGTTCTAATGCTTGCTTAGGTTATAAGCTTTAAAGCCCCTTGGTTTTCCAAGGGGCTTTTTTTATTCATCTTCGTCTAGTATGTTTATATACGGCATAAATGCGTAGTGTTTGTTGTACTTGCCTTGTTTATCTTTTAGCTCGGTTAATAAGCCCAAATGCATAAATTTTTTAATAAATAAGTTTGCGGTGTTGTAAGACTTTTTCGACATATTTTTTAGTACATTGACTGAAATAACAGGGTTTTGAAATAAAATTTCCAGAAACTCAAAGGCGCTTTCCTTCGATTTTTGAAAAACGAGATCTTCCTGAATTGTGTTTTTAATTTTTCTTTCAAGTAGTTCTATTTTTTCAAAGGTTCTGTAGGTTTCATCACAGCTTTCTATCATGCATTGCAAAAAATAAACAATCCAGCCTTCAAAATCACCGGTGGTTCGTGTGTTGGTTAATCTTCTATAATATTCCATTTGATATTTTTTGAATGAATAGGATGGATAAAGTATTGGCAAGGAAAGTAAATTATTTTCAATCAGCAATAATAAAATAAGCAACCTTCCTATTCTGCCATTTCCATCTATAAATGGGTGAATAGTTTCGAACTGAGCATGAATAAGTCCTATTGTAATGAGATCAGGTAAATCTTTTTTATTTGTCTGAATGAATTCAGAAAGAGATTCCATAAACTGTATTATTTTTTCTGCCGGTGGTGGGTAAAAACTGCCGAGCCTTACTGTTATTTTGCGATATTGACCTGGCGATGCTTTGATGGAAAATTGCATAAGAACTCTATGAGCTTCAAGCAAAACTTGTGAAATTGATTTCCCATTTTTTAGTTCTTCAAGCGCAGTATTTAAAGCATGGGTGTAATTTAAAACTATTTAAAATCTGGGTTTTTAGGTGGCAAAGGGTCTGGCAAAAAATGTTTGATATCATGGTGTTGTTCAAAATGTCCGGTTTTTCTTTTCATAGTTGCCTCAAAAATTTGGCTTAAAAATACCCCAATGTTTCAGTCAAGGCCTTATTTCTGAAAGAATTGTACTTTTAGAGTCAATTTTTTTCAACGAAACTTGACGGCAAAAAATGAAATTACATTTAAAAAAATTTGGACGATAAATTTTATCTAAAGAATATTTCCTTAAGGAGGTCATATCATATGAAAAAATTATTGTATTTAAGCATTCTCGCTCCCATTATGATGAATTCAAGCTCGGTTTTTGCTCAACAAGAAACGATGAAATGTGTAGATGGAAAAATTTGCTCTATAGAAAATTCTAGCGAGCATATCGTAAACGTAGGAGGTGGTTCAGTAGCATATGGCATAAATACGAAATTTGAATATGTGCTCAACTCTTCTGGTGCCATTTCTATAGGATTAAATGGTTCTTGCGATGGTCAAAAAATGGATGAGGGTTCTTTTTGCGTTATTGCCAATGAGACGTGTGCTCTTGAGCAATCAAGTGCGAGCAACTACAACAGTTACCATGGCAAACAACAAAGTAATTTTGAGCCTGCGGAAGTGAAAATTAAATGCAAGGATTATTCAAATATAAGTTTTGTTTATTTAAATAAACCCAATAAAAAATCAACTGCGGTATGCACCCTGCCAAAAACGGATAGCGATGATCCTTCAATTAGCTGCAAATCTGGACTTGCTCCTGGTGCGGCGCCAATTCAACCTATTGGACGTACTCACTGATATTTATTGTGCATCGCAACAACAATTACCAATTTAAATTAAATAAATAATTATTTTGTTCTTGGGTGGAAGAGTCGAAGGTGGGGATGAAGATATTTCCATTATAGATGGCGGCTAGTTTGGAGTAAAATGTTGTTGTGCTCGTTTTAGGTAGAGGGTAAATAGAACTTTGGTCGTTGAAAGAGTACGGTGTTAACTTGTTCTTTGTAAAAGTATAAATATAGCCAGAAGAAGATACGACAACAATATTTGAAGTTTTTGTGCTAGTTGAGGTTGAACCTGTTGTTAAAAATGGTGCAGAAATTGTTCCGTCTTGTGCAGAAAAATTATATGAAGATTGTAGTTTATTTTTAAAATCTATTTCTGTTAAAGTGTAAATTGATTTATATTTTGAAATTAAATATAAGATATTGTTTTCTTTATCGTACACAGGAGACGAATAGCTATCTGCTAAAATAGTACTAGGTATATAGGCATTTTGCTCTAAATTTTTGTTGAACCACATGAAGCTTATAGCGCCTTTTTGTTCATCATTTAAACCAAAATTTAAAAGAAAAATATTGTTGTTATAGGCTATTATATTTGATATGTTTTTAAAATTATTATTGCTAAAAGAATATTTTGTATCTGTCGCATCAATGGCAGATATTTTGCAAAGAAAATACTGACTTGATTGACTGTTATCAATATAAATACCATAAATACTTCCATTTCCACTTAGGTCAGTAGCGAGGTTTATGTTGTTGGTTACTTTCAGACCAATAGGTAGTGGTACAGCTCCAATTAGAGTGAGTGCTCCATTTCCATTAACGCTATAAACATTTCCATTGGCATCACTGCCATAGACTTTTGAGTGGTCTGTTGTTACCTGAATAATAGCATCGTCTTTATTTCCAATTAAATTTCCACCTGGTACTCCTGGCTTTCCTGGAGTTGTGGAGTTTACGGAAATGATATAGCTGTATCTGTTTGCATTCCATTTATAAAAAATATTACCCGAACCTATTGGGCTCAAACTAAAATTCTCTACCAACACATTAGTAGCTATTTGTTTAAATGCCGTTTGAGTTGTTTTAGATAAATCAAATGTGAATAAACTTCTGGGCGTGCTATCTTGTTCACTAGAGGTCAATCCAACAAACGCGGAACCAACAAATAAACCTGATTTAAAAGAGGACATATAGTTTTGATCGAGATGAGTTTGAATCGAGGTTGATAATGCTTGAAAAGTTTGAGATAAAAGAGAAATTGGTTTTGGATTTTGATTGACATTTTTACTATCAGTAAAAGAATAATTAAGTTCGACGTTAAATTTTCCACTGTAGCTTAATAGCGAACGAGGGGTGAATGTAATTGTTACAACACACGAATCACCAGCTTGTAGTACAATTGGAGCATCAGCAGCACCGCACGGAGTAGAGTCTGATGTTTTTTTTCCAACAATGAGCCAATCAGAAGGGTTTATTGCTGCATTTAAACGAATAGAAAAATTTGATACGGTATTTTGCATTGCAGAAAATTTAACTTGTTCTGATAAAGAACCGACTTCTTCTGTGTTGGTACTAAAAAAATCAGCAAGATTTGTTTTGTCCGCTGTTATGGAACTTGCAGGCGGCACGTAAGGCGTGCTCCCAGATCCACTACCACTACCGCCACCATCATCATTTTTCTCTGGAAGTTGAATTTTTCTGCCAGCAACGCCACAGCTTGTGAGCGTACAAGTACAGAGGAGAACAAGAAGGCAAAAAGTAGTTTTTTTTATTAAAGAGGTCGTTACCATTCTAAGTTTCCTCAAGTACTTTGTAACCCAAAGCCAGTTTGTAAATAAACAATTTTACACAATCCATTATTGTTGTCAGTGCCTAAATCATTAGCACAGGTTTGAGCTCTCTCTTTGTGTTTTGCGCTGTTACCTGTCGTAAAACTTGAGTCTGATTCTGAAATTTCTTTCATCCTGGTTAAATGCTGTTGAGCTTCTTGCAGTAATTTATTCATCTCTTCTTTTAATTTAGCTATTTTTCCATTATCGCTTGGGAGAAGAGCGGTAGTAACACTTGTTGTTGCAACTGTAGTAGAACTATTTGTTGTCGGTGTAACTGTAGAGCCTCCTGAAGGCGAATGAGGCCTTTTCGTAGTCAAATTATTAATCTCTTTATTAATTTCTTTAATTCTATCCCTGCATTTATTAAAGCGAGTTTCTTGACCAGTAAATCTTCGCATGTTTGGTAGAATGCGCCAATCAGGGGCTTTGTATAATGTTGTGCCGAGTATTGCGACTGCGGCGGCAGTATACAGAGTAAGATACATTTGGCTTGTCGGGTGAGTCGCCTGGTATTCTAAATCATGCAGCCATCCGTCAGATTCACCACCACTGTGGCTGGGATTGGGTGTTGCAGTTGGTGTTGGAGTTGCTGTTGCAGGAAACAGAGGTTCTAAAGTGCTTATAGCAGTTGCTAAGAGAGTCTTGGCAAGTTCACTCACTTCTGCATTCATAATTTTAATATCAACATTTATAAATGAATTTGGAATACTGTATGTTTGCTCAAACAAGCTACTTGGGGTGCAGGTTCCTGATATTGATTGAACTGCATTTCTTAATGCAGTATCCAGGCTCGTGGTGTACTGAGCTATTTGTTTTGCTTGATCTTCGCCTCCTTGCAGCGGAATGAAATTGACCATGGTGTGGACATTTATTGATGGATCAAAACCTTCACTACCTTCTACGACTCCATAATGTTGATTGCAGGTATAAAGAGCAGTCTTACACCAATTGTAAAGGTCGTTAGGAGAACCGATGTAAACTGTTTGTGAAATAGATACAGCAACACCAGCTGCAGCAGCAGCTAAACTAGATAAAATAAGTGTGACTTGGGTAGGGTTTTTGGCGCAACGCACGCAAGAATCAAGTAGTTCCAGTGCAAATTTGCCTTCAGAGGCTTTTTGAAGTTTTTTTCCGCAATCTGAATCCAGTATGCTATTAAGTGAATAGGTTTGGTATTCTGATGTTAAACCGTTTTTTTCAAGCAATTTACATTTAAACTCAGATTGTTCTTCACCCGTTGCAATTGCTAGTCGTGTTATTGCATCATCTAAACCTTTGAATGTTTCTGCAATGTCTCTGTGTTGTTTTTCACCTTTTGTTGGGTGTTTGTCTGTTATTTTTTGAAGATCTTTAACAAAACCATCAATCTGTTGTTGAATAGTTTGAATATTTTTTGGGATTTTTTTTTCTGTTGCTCCAAAAACAGCAGATCTTGCAGCTGAAGCTAATCCATTCACACTTGTCAACATATCTTTTCTCCTTCTTCTCTTCTTTATTCTTCGTAACACTTAAAATTTGGCCAATAAATATAGGAAATTGTGCCAACTGCCGCTATCTTAAAACAAAGAGATGTGTGTGCAAGGTTTAAAAATAAGCAGTTTACTGCTTATTTTTGTGAATGATTGGTGAGGAGGAATAGGGCGCCGAAAGCAATTATTGAGTTGGAGTCATAACACCGAGCGGAATTGATTGCTAATCCGTTCATTCAAAAAGACAAAAGAGTACCATTAAATATATTTTGAGGGAA
>JAZKEW010000094.1:0-1504 GCA_040386785.1 Bdellovibrionota bacterium | reverse complement strand
AATTGGAGCCTTGGAGTGAAAAAAAAGTTGCAAAATTTGATCTTTCTGTGACTTTTCATTCTTCAAAAGAAGGAATTTCCATAGAATTTAATTATGCTACAAGCCTTTTTAAACGTGAGACCATAGAACGTATGGTCGGGCATTTTACTTCTATTTTAGCTCAATTAACAAGTGAAAATATGTTGCAAAAATTGGTAACAGACTTTCAAATTTTATCTCACCAAGAACAGCACCAACTTCTTGTTGAATTTAATAACACAAAAACTATTTATCCAAGAGAAAAAACTATTTTAAGTTTTTTTGAAGAAGCTGTTGTTAAATACCCTAACAACGTTGCTGTAACTGCACATAATGGGACATTGACTTATGCAGAATTGTCGCATAAATCGGAAAAATTAGCGGCATATTTAATAGAAAATGGAGTTAAAAATAACGATTTAGTTGGCATTTTTATTGACTGCCGTTTGGAAATGATTGTTGCTGTAGTAGCTGTTATTAAGTCGGGAGCGGCGTATGTGCCTTTGGCGAGTGATACTCCTCTTGAAAGGGTTTCTTATATTTTAGAAGACTGTCAGGCAAAATTTTTATTGAGTCTTCCAAGTTTATTGCAAGGTATTTCAACGCAATCAAAAATTATTGATATCAATGCCGATTTTTCTGCTTCCCTCTATAAACGCCCTGAGATGCAGGCAAGTGACCTTTTATATGCAATATATACTTCGGGAACAACTGGACGCCCTAAGGGAACTCTTATTGAAAATAGAAGCGTAGTTAATTATAGTTTGTTTTTAATAGAAGATAATAATATCAATTCTCAAACTATTGGTGCAAAATATATTAGCTTTGGATTCGATCTTTCAGTTGTTGAAATTTATCCAATTTTGTTAAGTGGTGGCAAGCTTTGTATTGTTGCGGATGAGGATAGAAAAGATCCCTTTAAAGTCAATGAATATTATATCAAATATAATGTACAATTTTCTTGCCTTCCAACACAGTTTGCAGAATTATTTTTCGATCTTAAAAATACGAGTTTACAAAATTTAGTTGTTTGTGGTGAAAAATTACGGAAGTTTACTCCAAATTCTTACAATATAAAAAACTCTTATGGCCCAACAGAAATTACAGTTATTTCGCATCATTTTATTGTTGACAAAGATTACGACAATATTCCTATTGGAAAACCAATTTCAAATTACACTGGTTATGTTGTGAACAAAAATCTTCAATTAGTGCCACTGGGTGTCGTAGGTGAGTTGCTTATTGGTGGCGACGGTGTAGCACGAGGTTATTTAAATAGGTCTGAGCTCACTGCGGAAAAATTTATTTCAAATCCATTCCAAACCCCTCAAGAAAAAGCTGAAAATTATAATGGCAGACTTTATAAAACAGGAGATTTAGTTCGCTTTTTACCTGATGGGAATTTAGAATGCCTGGGTCGCAATGACTTTCAAGTTAAAATTCGTGGTTATCGAATTGAGACAGGCGAAATAGAACATCAGCTTCA
>JAZKEW010000093.1:0-7783 GCA_040386785.1 Bdellovibrionota bacterium | reverse complement strand
CACAATTCTTTGTGCTGCAGTAATTTCAGCGTCTTGCCCACTGACAAGCACTTTCCCTGCCAGTTTTTGTGCGGCAAGTGCTTGAATGACACCACCAGCAGTGTTGTCATTTGGGGCGAGAATAGCTTGAATATTATTTTTATTTACAGTGAGTGCATTTTCCACAAGACGTTGAGCATCACTGGGTTGCCAGTCGTTAATTGGTTGTTCCATAACAATTTTAATATCCCCTTTTTTGGCAAGAGGTTCAATATATTGCATAGCTCCTTGCTTAAAAAGCTTTGAATTATTGTCTGTTGGCGCCCCAGAAAGCACAATATAATTCCCCTTAGGGGCCATTTTAGTTAAATATTCTCCTTGCAAAGCACCCACTTTTACGTTGTCAAAGGACACATACATATCAACGTTTGCATTGAGGATAAGCCTGTCAAATGAAACAACTTTAATTCCTGCTTTGTGCGCTTCTGCGACGAGAGAAGAGGCCGCAGCTCCATCTTGTGGAGCAATAATAAGGACATCCACCTTTTGAGAAAGTAAATTTTCCACCTGCGAGATTTGCGCCGCTGGGTTTTGATCTGCAACTTGCATTAGTAACTTAACATGGCTCTTTTTAGCTGATTCCTCAAAAGCCTCACGATAGCGGACCCAGCCGATGTCCCTTTGTGTGGGAAGAGACACTCCAACACGAATTTCCTTAGCCTCAGCTTGGGCAATGCCTAAAATAGTTGAAAACAAACAAGCACTTACAAAAAACCTTCTAAACATAAACCTCTCCTAAACAGACTGCTCCGAAAATATACACCTAGCTCATAACGCCTCTTACTATGTTGGGGCGAAAGCATCCTATATCCAAAAGACCCATTTTCCAACCCTCCAAATTTCTTCCAATTTTGGCAATTTTACCCATAAATGCAAATTTACTATCAATATTCCTTCTTACTTATTTTTAATCTTCCTCTTGAAACCTCATCTAAATTCGACTAGCTCTATGTGCAAGGCTGGGGGCTGATAGCCAACCATTCGTCTAACACCAACTTGGAGTATGAACCGCCATGGCTCAGATAATCGACTTTGCTTCTAGAAAAAAAATAATTGAAAACAGAAATAATGCTGCAGATAAAAAAAGTGAACGCCCCTCAGTCAGCTTTTCCTCTATCTCAGAACGCAACAAACAAGCAAAAGAAAAAACTCGTAAGGGGCGTGAACAAGCAAATAAAAATGTGTTGAAAAGCTACGGAATCAAGTAACTCACCATTCTGATGGAGTAAAAAATATGCAAGAAGTTGAAGCAAATGTGTTGGATCTAGCTGGGTTTCGCTCAAAAAAGAAAGACCTACAAGCTGCTAGTTTTCAACCATTTACCAAGCCACTTTCTCAACAAGAATTGGGAAGTCAAATAGAGAACATCAAGCAAAGCATTCAACGCATTAACAAGCTCATGGCCGAACTAAAGTCTATCTCTGAAAAACCAAACAGCAGACAATAATACCAATAAATAATTTTCACGAACCTTGATTCTTACAACTAACCAGCTACAATCCCTTTGAATTTTACCTGTAAAACCAAAAGGAGATTGTTTCCCATGTCCAATCTAAGCTCAGATATAAATTATATGCCCTGGCAGGCCCACTACGGCCCAAAAACGAATAAAGAATTAGAATCGTTTGAGTATACGAGTTTAGCGGACATGGTAGCCCAAAACTCCATAAAATGGGCAACGAATACAGCTTACACAATGGTACTGCCTAACGGCATGAGTGCTTCTCTCACTTATGAAAAAACAGAGGAGCTCTCTGACAATTTTGCCGTATATTTAAAAGAAAAAATAGGACTCAAGCAAAACGACCGCGTGGTTATGCAAATGCCAAATTGTTTGGCCTACCCAATTGCTGTGTTTGGAGTTTTGAAAGCGGGAGGGGTTGTTGTCAATACAAACCCCCTCTACACATCAAGTGAAATGCAATACCAGTTTCACGACTGTGAAGCGAAAGTTCTCATTATTGTAGATATGTTTGCAGATAAATTAGTAGAAGCAATTCATAACACCAATATTGAAACAGTTATTCTTGTAAGCATTGTTGATTTATTTCCTTTTGTAAAAAAAAACATGGTGAAAACAATTTTAAAATATGTAAAAAGACAGATTCCACCCTGTACAATTGATTTTATAAAATTCGAAAATGCCGTTGGTATTGGAGAACAAATTAAAAAATTAAATCATATTTCAACCGCTTCTTATTGGAAAGACATAAAATTAGATGATCTATGCGCTTTGCAATACACAGGCGGAACAACGGGAATTAGCAAGGCTGCCATGCTCACCCACGGCAATATTCTTGCAAATATGTATCAAATATACGAAATGGGAAAAACAAAAATTGAATTTGGAAAAGAATGCATTTTAACTGTCCTGCCTCTTTACCATATTTTTGCCTTCACTGTAAATTTAATAAGCTTTTATAATTTCGGAGGAGAAAGTCTTTTAATTCCCAACCCACGCCCTTTAATTAATATAAAAAAAGCACTCGATATGAGTAAAATTACCTGGATTACAGGTGTAAACACGCTTTTTAATGGGCTACTGAATGAGCCGTGGTTTACAAAAAGTCTGCCAAAATGTTTAAAAGCCTCCATTGCGGGAGGAAGCGCGTTGCACAGTGCTGTTGCAGAAAGATGGAAAAAAATGACAAAAACCCTTGTGGTTGAAGGTTATGGCTTGACTGAAACTTCTCCAGTGGTCACTTTTAACCCCATTGATGGCATGGTTAAAGCTGATACCGTTGGAATTCCAGTGCCGAGCACTAAAATTATTTTAATTGACGACAATGGCAACGTGACCTTGGAAGGGCCTGGAGAAATTGCTATTCAAGGACCACAAGTTATGAAGGGATACTGGAATCGTCCCGATGAAACTGCAAAAGTTTTTAAAGACGGCTGGCTTCTGACTGGTGATGTGGGCGTTATGGATAAAGACGGCTACATTAAAATAGTTGATAGAAAAAAAGACATGATTCTTGTCAGTGGTTTTAATGTATACCCCAACGAAGTCGAAGATTGTATTTCTCAATTAAGTGGCGTGCAAGAAGTTGCCGTGATTGGAGTGCCAAGTGGAAAAACCGGAGAGTCGGTAAAAGCATTTGTCGTTAAAAAAGATCCTTTACTTACAGAAGAGCAAATCACGGAGCATTGCAAGCAATATTTAACTCATTATAAATTACCAAAGCAAATTGAATTTAGAAAAGAATTGCCCAAATCACCTATCGGAAAAATATTACGCAAGGAATTACGCTTACCACCCAAACACAATTGAGTCCTATTTTCATTAGACAAGGGAGCCCCCCATGAGCTATGAATAACCATCTACTTGTTTAGGGAGGTGTCTTACCTGTGAAGTTTCAAAAGAAAATGAGTACCGTTGGAATACTTTTTGCCTCTATTAGCGCCATGGTTGGCTCTGGTTGGCTGTTTAGTTCTCTTTATGCAGCACAAATGGCAGGTCCTGCTGCTATTTTGTCTTGGGTTTTGGCTGGAATTTTTGTGATTATTATTGCACTCACCTTTGCAGAAGTGGGTTCTCTTTTCCCAATTGCTGGTGGCATTGCTAATTTCCCTTACTTTACCCACGGTAAGTTAGCTGGTTTTTTGGTAGGGTGGATTTCCTGGGTATCCTTTGTCGTATTAACCCCCATCGAAGTGCAAGCGGCACTTCAATATGCAAGTAATTTTTTCCCCCAGCTCATGCATAAAACCTCAACGGGTCAACATATTACCCTAATTGGCTATGGTACAGCGACTCTTTTTATGTTTATTTTAGTATTTATCAATACTATAGGCATTAAATTTATGTCTGAAACCAATAAATTATTTTGCATTTGGAAATTAATTATCCCATCTATTGCTATTATTACCTACTTTATTTATGCAAAAGATTTTTCAAACTTAACCTCTCCTGTCTTCGGTGGTTTTGCACCATTTGGAATACATGGTGTCTTTAGCGCTCTTGCCGTAGCGGGGGTTATATTTTCCTTCAATGGTTTTCAAGTGGCAATTCTTATGGCTGCGGAATCAAAAAATCCGCAAAGAAGTATCCCTCGTGCCATTATAGGCGCCGTTATTGTAGGGACACTTCTGTATGGTTTCCTTCAATTTGGATTTTTAGTTGCCATTCCACATTCTTCCCTATTGCATGGCTGGGGTTCAATTTCATTTCAGGGAGATGCTGGCCCCTTGGCTGGTCTTGCCGCAGTGATAGGAGCAGCAGGGATTTCATCTTTACTTTATGTTGATGCCGTTATTGCCCCCATGACTGCTGGTCTTGTTTATGTCACATCAACCTCAAGAATACTTTATGGCCTTAGTGCAAACGGTTATGTCCCCAAAGTATTTTCAAAGTTAAACAAAAGAGGGATTCCCATTTACGCTCTTTGGATCAATTTTTTTGTGGGAATGCTTGCTTTTTTACCCTTCCCAGGCTGGCAAGCCATGGTTGCTTTTTTATCGTCCATTCTCGTTGCCACATACGCTTTTGTGCCAATTTGTTTAATTAGTTTAAGAAAACAACACCCTGAATTACACCGAACCTTTCGTCTACCCGTCTTTTATTTCATAAGTTACGTCGCCTTTTTTCTTTGCAACTTAATGTTGTATTGGATGGGCTTTCAAACTATGTTTAAACTTCTTATTTGTGTTCTTGCTGGTATCACAATATATTTTGCTAGTTTATTTAAAAAACATTCTTTAAAAAGAATTTCTTGTTTATTCTTAAAATCTTTCTGGATTGTTTTTTATTTTACAGGAATTACAATAATTAATTTATTTGGTTCATTCGGAGAAGGTCTGAATTTATTCCCTTATTATTCAGAATATTTAGTGATTGCTATTTTTAGTTTAATTACTTTATATTTGTCACAAAAAAGTCTTATTACAAAATCTGAAAGTGCAGCAAATATCGCTCATATTTTAAAAGAGAATCATACCTAAGGGAAAAAATGAATTTCACACGAAAATTTTGTTTATTTATTTCTTTTTGGTTAGCGTCTCCTCTGTATGCTCAGACAGTTGAATCCAACAATTTAAATGTTGTTATTGAGGCCAATCCCCTGCTTTTATCCAACCAAGGGTTTGGCTTTAATGCCGAATTTTTATGGACTGAACACCTTTCTCTTGGCGGTAGTGCTGAATATTATGACCAACAACCTTACAATCGCAATGAAGTTAAAGCCAATCGCACCATGACAAACATGGCGCCATTCGTGCGTTATTATGTATTTTCTCCAAATTTAAAAGGGCCTTTTGTGGGCTTTAAAGTAAACTTAACATATTCTCACAATGAAATGAACGATCACGAAGAAAGTGCATCTTATTATAAGTTTTTTGTTGCTCCCAGCGTTCATTTTGGTTACAGATTTATCGCGCAAAGTGGGTTTACCTTGTCTGCTTACGTTGGGGCTGGAGTAAAATCAGCAAACAACCGTTTTCCTGATTCAGAGATACCACCTAATCGCATAAATAACCAAGACTGGATCAACGCTCAGAGTAAATTAAACAAAAATATTTCTGATGTAGAACCAGATTACGGCTTAACCTTTGGCTACGAGTTTTAACCAACAATTATGAGGCTTCCTATGATGCATTCAATTTGTAAAAATTTTCTTGTTATTTTATCTAGCGCTGTTTCACTGACAACATTTGCAAGTGAGAGCTGTAAAAATTATACTGAAAATATTGTTTCTTGCGATACGTCTGACATGAATGATATTATCCGCAGAACACACCATGAAGAAAAACTAACTTCATCTTCTCATATTTTAATGGCATTTGATATTGATAACACTCTTCTCACAACCCAGCCAGGGTTTGATTTGGGAACGACACAATGGTGGGATTGGCAAAATGATCTCATCAACAATGACAAAAGTTCTCCTTTTTTAGTTGCAACTAATTTTAACGAACTTATTCAAATAAATAATTTCATAATTCCCTTGATGCAAACAAAAAAAATTGATGAAAATATTGATGTTCAAATTAAACGCGAGCAGTCCCATGGGGTTAAAGTTATTGCGTTGACGTCACGTGATACAGGCTTGTTTCCAGCAACTGAAAAGCAACTTGTCAATAATAATATCAATTTAAAATCTGAATGGTCACGTGAACTTGAAACACAAGGACCTTTTGTTCCTCCTAATTTTGATTTTACAAGACCGCTGCTCTACACAAACGGTATTTTTATGACTACTGGACAAAATAAGGGAATTGTCTTGCAATATATTTTAAATCAATTTTTACTCGTGACAAAAGCACAACCTCAAGTTATTATTTTTATTGATGATTCACAAAAAAACATTGATAATGTAAATGCTGCTTTCAAAAATATAAATAATATCCGTCTATTTACCTACCGTTACAGCAAAGAGGAAGAGCGAGTGAATAATTTTGCAAACAATAAAAACCAAGAAAAAGAAACAGCGCAAAAGCAGTGGATAAGCATTAAAAGCATTCAAGGACAGTGGTTAAATATGAGAGGAATATTTAATGGCGCTTTTAATACAGCTTTTTAATTTAAATTAAGTCTTATGATTTTTAAATAAGTGTCGATACACGGAGTTGTCGTAAAAGCGTATGCAAGGAGCAGCTCCATGGGAATGACCTTTAATATCAATAATAAAATACTATTGACGGTCATCCCTATTTTTAGTCTATTTATTGGCATCTACTTTCTCTACGAAATTATTAGCACTCATCAACAATTTCAAGATGATTTTGACAGCACCATTGAAAGATCGACTCAAATATTAGAACCAACCCTCGCTAATAACATTTATAACTTAGATCAAAGTAACACTGGCGCTGCTTTGAGAGGATTATTTCACAATAAAAATATAGAAAAAGCTATAATTTTTGATGAAAATGGAGTTTTTTTTGCAGGATTGAAAAAAATTGAAGAAGATGGTTTTGAAGCGCTTACGAACAAAGAAGCTCTCAATAAATATCTCCAGGCCAGTGATCCAAAAGATAAGCACTCGTTAACAATTGAAGATTTAAAAAATGGGAAGCGCAGGTATATTTCTCCCATATTCTCAACAGATAAAGATACCTTCAAATACGGTGGCGTCATTATTATTGATGCCTCAACAAACCTAATTAGAACAAGAACTTTGTATATGGTGCTGCGACTTATTGCGGGTCTTATTGCTGCCATTTTAATTTCAGGAATTTTTACCTATTTCACAATTAAGAGAATGATTTCTGGGCCACTGTCGAATTTAACAAAAGAAATTGGAATTGAAGCCCTCGATATTCACAACTCCAGCAAAAATCTCAATATGACTTTCCAAAGAGTGACTCAAGCAACACAAAGTCAATCGGAATCTGTGACAAAAACAGTGGATGATATGCGTGATATTGCAACCATTGTAGAAAGAACAAAACAAAATGCAGCCGATTGCAATTCGGTAGTGCACTTGCTCAACAAGAAAACAATAGACGGCAATAATTTAATGGAAATTATGACAAATTCTGTTATTACCATACAAAAATCGAGTCATAATCTTGAAAAAATTTCAACTATAATTAAAAATATTTCCCTTAAGACAAGAGTTATCCATGAAATTGTAGCCAAAACAGAACTACTTTCCCTCAATGCTTCCATTGAAGCCGCACGGGCTGGTGACTTAGGAAAAGGATTTTCTGTGGTGGCAGAAGAAGTTGGTAACTTGGCAAAAATTAGCGGAAACGCGGCAAAAGATATTGAGTCTCTTATTATTGAAAGTCGATCCGTTGCCCG
>JAZKEW010000092.1:0-2081 GCA_040386785.1 Bdellovibrionota bacterium | reverse complement strand
CAAGCTATCTTATTTCTCGGAAAAGTTCATCAACAATTCTTGTGTGCCACAGTATAGACGAGACACTGTAAGACGATTGCAGCTCTTTTCCTTCGTGCCCATGTGAGGAAACTCCAGCGGCTCCCGCTTCTTCCTATCGGAAGAACTCCTGAGTGTAAAATTTATGCTTCGTTTTTTAGGGCTAAATGTAGTCATGATAAGAATTGCAGCAGGAGTTACTGATGCAAAAGAGCATTGCAAATGCACTTAAAACAAACATAAAAAGAAAGGAGGATTTAGTAAAATCATTGGAGAATTGTTTACGACCTACTCATACTTTTTTAATTCAATCACTTCTATCTGATGTTGATTTTGTTGACGAAAAAATTCAAGAAATTGATGATAAAATTAATAAATTATTTACTCCACACGAGGATATTATTGCACGTCTCTGTGAAATTCCTGGCATTAGTCGAACTGCTGCAACACAAATTCTTTCTGAAACAAGCAATAACCTTTCATCATTTAAAGATGACAGGCATTTTGCTGCATGGGCTGGGGTTGCCCCTGGTAATAATGAATCGGCAAAAAAAAACGAAAATCACGGACAAGACATGGAAACCCAGCACTGAAACGTTATCTTGTTCAAGCAGCCAATGCTGCAATTAAAAAGAAAAATTCGTTTTATAGGGCAAAACATAATCGACTAAGATTTTCGCTTGGAAGTTACAATAAGGCTACTGTTGCAATTGCAAATAAACTTGCCAGAGTTATTTATCATATTATTAAAGATCCAAAAGAACGATATAAAGAACTTGGTGAAATAAGAGTTGATAAAGTAGAGCAACAAACGAAACGTGCAGTAAATAAATTAAAATCGCTTGGGTATGATGTTGTATTAATGGAAAAACAAGCTCAACAAATAACAACTTAAAAAGATAAAAGTATAAAAAAATTTAAAAAAATGGTTATCGTTGTGCGAAGCGTTGGCTAAAACTCGAAATAACGTGTTTAGGCTTACAGAGTAATATTTAGAGCTTATTTTTCAATACAATTTAAGCTGCATTTTTTCGTTCACTTTGATTTGAAAGAAAAATTTCATTGGTCACATGACCGTTTGTAAAGAGGTCAAGAAAAAATAACCGAAATGTTTGCCAAGCAGTTGAGGAAATTCCTTTTTTACGACGCCATTGAGAAACACTCGCAGGTTCAACACAAATATATTGGGATACTTCTGTATTTGTGAAACCTGAAATTTCTATCAAAAAATTAAACACATCTGGAGTCAGTTGCGCAGAATCTTTTGTTTTACGAATAATATTTTTCCCTAGTTCCCATTGAGCTCGAAGAAAATCATCTCCATTTAAAATAATTTTATCATTTTTTTGTTCTTCAACCTCAACAGGTATTTCGTAATCTTTGTCACCAATTTTTATATGGTAGTTAATTGTGCTCATTCCATCCTCCTACTATCGTCATATTTTTTCTTGTTACGTAATCCTTGGCTGATTTAAGAGAATCAAACCATAAATAACCAAACAGCTTAAATTTTTTTCGCTCGATAACAGAACCGACAAGATACTCATACTTTGTGTCTTCTGGAAGCAAAGGGCTTCTCAGATCTTCCGTCACTGGAACTAAAAAAGCATAAAGAATTTCACCTTCCGATCGGGCTTTATCCACAGAACCAAAGGCAAATGGTTCAGCAAAACGGCGTAGTAACCTCAACCTTTGAAGACCAATCACGTACCGGCGAATTTTTTCGGGGTCACCGTGATTTTCATGCTCAATCAAAAGCGGGAAATGCCATAAGAAAAAAGAAAAACGATCCTGCATGAGCTACTGTCTCCTATTACCTCTATAGTATATGTAACTAAGTTACAGGTGTCAACTTGTTTAATATGGTAAAATTTTGCTCCAAAAATCCCTCAATCAGCTTCTTACACAAACGTTCGTTTGTGCAACAATTTTTGCAAGTTCGAGTTATTATTGATTTTACTGCATCTTGACTCTTTCATATACCTGTTACAAAACGGATTGTCAGAGTAATTAAAATAATCATTCACGCATGCAGTTCTTCTTTTATCTGTTACCTTTGTGTT
>JAZKEW010000091.1:0-3971 GCA_040386785.1 Bdellovibrionota bacterium | reverse complement strand
ATTATTCTTCTAAAAATAAATGCAACTTTTGTATACGTTCTGCTTCTCTTGTATTTACACCCGCTGTTTCTGCAAAATTCATCCATTCCTTTATTGCATTTTTAACTTCCTTAATAATGGAGACAGCTTCACCTATACCAAACCTATCTGCAACTTTCAGTAAATCATCCAACTTAAAATTTGAGAATTTTCCGTTGACGGACATAAGATGTTGATTTGTCCATTCTCCATTTGGATTATGTGCAAAAGTAACATCATAAGCAGGAGCCAATTCCCAAGCCCCACCTTTACGCAACAAAAACGAAATGTTTTTAGTGTGATCATCGCAATTACGAGCCATAACATTAAAAACCATTCGACGATAAGCTTCAACCTCTGCTGCATGACCAAGGTTTAATTCACGAATTGTCATAAAAAGTTGAGAATACCCGTGGGTCGACTTTTTTTTGTAGTCAAGATGACTCATGGCACACAAAGTTTGCATGTGATGTTTTATATTTCCGCTGTCACGATCGAAACGTTTTGTCATAAAATGCGCACGGCCATTTTCTAAAAAAAGTCGACTAGGCGACATTTTAATGCCTGCTTTTTGTGCCATTAAATAGTACGCAAATTCAATGCGTCCATAGTCTTTTGAAGCACCTAGTTCTCTGTCTGCCCCTAAGCCATCAAACTTTAAAAGCCAATGCTCAAACCCCTCAGGAGCATCCACTTGACCAGAACGAATTTCATCGGTTTGCGAATTCCAAGCAATAACTGCTTTTGCTCGTGCGCCACCAGCCGATGTACCCACTTCAATAATACTCCGTAGTGCTGCCTTCGATTGAAGATCGTCATCCAGTGTTCCTTCAACAGCTTTTCTGGCTTCCATAACAAGATTATTCAAATGCAATGCTGTCGATTTATGTAAAGCATGCCTACTTGGTTTAAATTCAATGGCACCCATAGAACGACTTCCCATATAGGCAAGCCTGTCAAGGGCCGTAATTTGTGCTTTAGAAATACCTTTATCTGCCATATAACGATCGATTAGCGCATTGCCAAAATCATCGGGCAAAGAATCTACTAAAAGGGCTGGCAATTTTCTGTAAGTATTTTCTGGCAAATCAACAAAAACATAGGGTTCTTCATTTTTATTTAAAGGCATTTGTAATGGAGATAATTCTATACCATTTTTGCCAAATTTCTTGTTGTAAGCAAAAACGTAGTAACCAGTATTGGGGTCCAACGCAACAGCACCAACAAACATTCCCCAAATAAAAACTTCAATATGATCGACTTTTTTATACATGGAATTTATTTTGACTCCGTTTTTTTAGTTGGAAATATATCTATTTCATCATCTATATTCTTTTTTTTAGCGCGCGCTCGTTGTCGTTGTTGATGATCTCTTTTCATATGCAGCGGATTAATCGTGATTTTAGGCGCAATTCCAGCAAGCCATTCTTGTCTGCCAAGAGCACGCACAACACGAATCATCGTTTTTAACGTTGCTCCTTCGCCCAACTCCAAATGCTTAAGAGCATTTAAACTAACACCGGCCAAGGCGCAAAGGCTTTGTCTACTCATATTTTTTTGCAAACGCAGAGCTTTTAAGCTGTCCCCAAGCTTTATTTCAAGCTCTTCAATGGTAAAAATTTCGTTCATAATAGCCTCTTTTAGAGCTTTTAAACGCCATATAGCCAGATTAAAGACCTAATTAGGATTATTATAACAGAATAGGCAAGAACTACAATCACTCTCCACCAAGCTTCTCCAAAAGCCCACTTTCCGAAATAATCCCCTGCGAAATAGACGACGGCGCCCCTTCAAAATTTGCCTCTTTTTTAAAGAGAATCACCGCCGGTAAACCTACAACTTGCCATCTATCTATGAGAGCATCTACACTTTCCGATGGCGAAGAAAAATCAAGTTTTACGGCAATATATTTTTCATTTAAAATCTTGACCACCTCATTATTTTTCCACGTCGTTTCTTCCATTTCGATGCAGGCTACACACCAGTCGGCCCAAATATCCACCAAAATTGGTTTGTGTGCTTTTTGCGCTAAAGCAACAGCCTCATCATATTTTGTGTACCAAACAATAGGAGAATTTTTTAATATTTTTTCCATACTCACACTTTGCGTACTGGAATTATCAATAAAAGAATGAGTAACCCCTAGGGTGAGCCACATACAAAGAAAAAATAAACAAATTAATGCACCTAAATGGCACAATTTTCCAATAATATTTTTCTTTTTAGCAAGTACAAAAAATACTAAAGTAACAAGAAAAAACAAAACAACATGGATGGCTGCAGGTTTCCAATATAGAAATTGAAGTGCAGAGTAATTTTGTAAAATAGATTTTAAAAAATAAAATCCAAGTGAAAACATAAGTGCAGCAAAAAATAATTTCACAAATTCCACACCCCGTGGAAATTTAGGCATTTTCATTATTTTTTGGCTTAAAAATCCAAGTAGCACATAGGGAGCACCAAATCCAAAAGCAAAAAACATCATATACAAAAATCCAGAAAACGGATCTTTATTTTTAGCAATAAGCACAAGAATCATACTAAGCACAGGACCTGTGCACGGCGCAGATACCAAACCAGAAACAGCGCCCATTGTTGCAACAGCAAGGGCCGGATTATTTTTTGCCAGCGGAATACGAACAGCAAAACTCTGTACTTTTGCTAAATTAAATAAACCCAGCATAGCAAATGCAAATACAAACATAAATGCAGCCATAAAAGCTGAAAATAAGGGGCTTGAAAGCTGAGAGCCAAAAATATTTCCGCTCATGCCGGCAAATACACCAAGAATGGAATACACAATAACCATTGCGCCCACGTAAATAAGTGGAAAAATAATTCGACGTCTTTTTTTCTCCTGGGCTGTTGCATGTGATTTTTCAAATTGTGTCATGACACTGAGCGTAATTGGAATCATGGGGTATACGCACGGCGTTAAATTCATAAGAAGTCCAGCTAAAAATAATGCAGGAAATAAAATGAGGCTGCCGTTTTTAAATGCATTTTGTAAAAAATAAGATAAATTGTTATTTAAATAAGCCACGTCAGGACTGTTTTTTTCAACTTTTTCTTGAGAATTTGGTGCGGAATTCGATGATATTTTTAATCCACTTGCTGTTGAACTTTGGAATGACAGCTCTTCTACAGGCAGAATTGACGCAGCATTTATTTGTGTTTGGATAGACAATGATGTTGGCAACATACACACATTTTGCGAACATGCTTGAACATCTATTGTTACTTTATCGTTAGAATTTAATTTCGTCGTAATTCCAGAAACTTGAAATTCGTTTCCATTTCCAAAAATTAATTTTTCTTCTTGGTAAAAAGAATCAAAAATTTTCTGCGCCTTTATTTTGGGCTGAAAATTCAAGTCGTAGGGCAAACTTTGACTTGGAGTCAATTTAAACTTAAGCTTATCAGCGTAAATTCTAAATCCATGTTGAGTTTGCAGCAAAATATTGAGTGTCTGTTTGTTTTTATCCACATTCAAAACATGAAACTGCACCACATCAGCAAGAGAAAGTTTCGTGTTTTGATCTGCCAAAGCCACCGAGGTTATATTTATGAGTAACGATAATAAAAACAATTTTAAACTTGAAAAAAAAGAGAATTTTAATAACAATGTTCAATTCCTTATTGTTGTCCTTGATGGAGTTGGGTTTACCGACGAAAAAAATAACATTAATTTCCACTTGCAAAAAAGCACCGGTTCATTGCCAGCAGCTCCATTTGTCAATGGAAATTCTGTGAATGCAACCTTTACTCCAAACTTAATGAAACTTTACTCCTCTAAATTATTTAGAACCCTCAAAGCCCACGGCAAAGCCGTAGGACTACCAAGCGACGACGACATGGGAAACAGCGAAGTAGGCCACAACGCACTTGGCTCGGGTAGAATCTTCGCTCAGGGAGCGAAGCTCGTCAATAAGGCCATTGAAAGTGGAAAAATT
>JAZKEW010000090.1:0-2564 GCA_040386785.1 Bdellovibrionota bacterium | reverse complement strand
ATCTGAGGAAAAGGTGCGGCTCACCTTTTTTCTATTTCTAACTTGTTGAGATTTTTGTCTTTTTCTAATTCGTAGGAGCTGTCTTTGCTTTTTAAATAGAGGGTTCCGGTGGGGGTAATCAGCCATGGTCCAAGTCCTTTGGGGATAAGGATGTGAGTCTTGTGCATATACTCGAGTTGGATCAAGGTTTTCTCCATTTCGAGCCACATCTCTTCGTCACCATAATCTCCGCGAAGTGGAAGATAAAATGCGCAAGTTCCCGCGCCATGTAAACCTGTCATTAGACCTTCAAAATCTCGAGAACTTCTCTCTGAGTAAACGAGATCGCAATCAAGGAGCTTTGGAACTTTCCTTAAGAGATCATCGCCTTGTTCGTTGATAAGGACGATAGGATTTCGGCGGTGAAGGAGAACTTTGTCGATAAGATTAGAAAGTTTTGCAATGTCTGAGTCTAAAAACTCAAGATTTAAATAATCTATAATGACGCTGCGGACTTTCATCGTTGCTTTTTCCTCTAGAATTCTCATAATACGCCTATGGTTTTAGGAATTCCACAAAATTTTGTGTTCGATAGAGGAGAGGTAGAGCTTCTGGTAATCTCTGGTCCAGATAGTGCAGATTTTTTGAATCGCCTCTCGACTTTGAACTTTAAAAAATCTATCGAAGGTTCACTTCATGGCGCTTTTTTGAACGGTCAGGCAAAACTCATCTCTCTTTTTACAGTTTGGAAAAAAGATGACAAAAACTATTTCTTCCTTGAAGAGGAAATGTTTGAAAAAACCAAAATTTATTTAGAACAAATGCATTTTGCCGAAGATTTAAAAATTGAAACTGAAAAATATTTTGCTTTGGAAGCAAGGGGAGAAGCCCATTTTATATCTGAAATTCAGGTCGATGCGTATAACTGGGGAATATCTGGAAAATATTTTTTTGGTAAAAAATCGTTTGATCTAAAATCGGTAACCCAGCTGGAGTATGATGCTATCAGAGCAAGCTTTGGCTTTCCGAAACCTTACCAAGATTTAACCGCAGATCACATTTTGATTGAAGGGCCTCTCGACAATTTAGTGGATAGAAATAAAGGATGTTATCCAGGGCAAGAAGTGATCGAAAAAATTTATACGTATGGCAGAGTTTCTAAAAAAATTAAAAAGGTCACTTTTGAAAATGCTAAAGAAAGTGACATAGAGATTATTAAAAAATCTTTGCCGCTCGAAATAGAGGCAGATGGAAATAAGATTGGAATTTTAAGCTCAGCCTATCACTACGGCGGAGGATTCGCGCTTGTGACATTGAAAAGACTTTATTATGAAAAACACAAAAACATCGAAATTACTCATAATGGAACTACCCTTAAGGCATATATCGAAGAAAACTAGCCTCTAATATGTCGCATTATAGGCGCTAGGACTTGAAAATTCCTCAGATATTCTTAAAAATCAATGATGTAGTATTAGAAATAAATAGTTAAACTTAACAACCAAACTTTAACAACGTTAAACAAAAAACAGGAGACAGGTTTTGAAAACATTTAAAATTTTTATGGTTCTAGCTATTGCAGCAGGCCTAACAATTTCTCAGAGCGGATGCACAGGAAAAGATTCTTTAAAGAAAACACTTAAAGAAAATCCAGATATTTTAGTAGAAGCAATCGAAGCAAACCCAGCGAAAATCATGGACGCATTAAACAATGCTGTTCGTAAAGCTCAACAGCAACAATTTGAAGATCGTGAAAAGGGATTAACTCAAGAGAGAGAGGAAGAGTTTAAAAATCCTAAGAAAGTAGATATTGATGAATCTAGAGTTTGGGGAAATAAATCTGCTCCAATCACAGTTGTAGAGTACTCAGATTTCGAGTGCCCTTATTGTAAGCGTGGTCATGCAACAGTTGGTGAAGTTCAAAAAAAATACGGCGACAAAGTTCGCGTAGTTTTCAAAAACCTTCCGCTTGATTTCCACCCAATGGCAATGCCTTCAGCACAATACTTTGAAGCTGTTATGTTGCAAGGTGCGGATAAAGCAAAAAAATTCTATGACTATATTTTTGAAAACCAAGCAAGCCTTGGAACTAAGAAAGAAAAGTTCCTAGACGAAGCTGCGAAAAAAGCAGGTGCTGATTTAGCTCAAGTGAAAAAAGATATTTCTTCTGAAAAAGTGAAGAAGACAATCGAAGCTCACGTTGAAGAAGCTAGAAAATACGGATTCAACGGAACGCCAGGATACTTAGTCAACGGTGTTTCTATCCGTGGTGCATTCCCAGCGGAAGAGTTCTCTAAAATTATTGATCAGCATTTATCTGCTACTAAATAATTTATTTTTTATAATTTAACTTCTGAGAAGGCGAGTGAGAACTTGCCTTTTTTTATTTGATTTGCAAACAGATAATGTCATAGTCCAGCGCGTGAAACCCTCAACACTTTGCCTAAAAAATAGATAAACAATTTATATTAAGAATATATTAAGATAAGTTTCCAGATTAAAAATCTAGCATTAATTTATTTGCCACACAAAAAAGTCCAGTTTCAAATATCTATACTATTCATAACGGTAGATTTTCCCCATAG
>JAZKEW010000089.1:1591-4905 GCA_040386785.1 Bdellovibrionota bacterium | reverse complement strand
ATCCCAATTGCTTACATTACAGAGCAGTTTTTAGGTTTTTTAAAACAAGTCCCTGAACTTGATTTCCATACGGCAGGTGAATATTTAGCAACTGCAGCACAGCTTATTGAAATTAAAGCCAATATGCTTATCCCTGTTCTACAAAAAAATAACCAAAATCCTCAAAATTTAGAAGAAGTGCAACCTGAAGATCCCCGTAAACCTCTTATTGAGCAGTTGCTTGAGTTTGAGGCTCTAAAAAAAGCGTCCGAATATTTGGCCGCTGCTGGACAAATTCAGCAAGAAATAATTCCCTCAGGCGAGCACAAAAGAAGAGAAGAAGAATTTGCAGAATTTGAGCACCCCATTAAAGGAAATCCTTTTGAAATAGTGATTGCGCTCGAAAAAGTTTTATTAAAATTTTCCGCACAAAAAGCATCACCCAGAGTGACTGTTCGGGCGCAAAAAATTACGATTCAACAAAAAATGACTGCAATTAAAAAACGTCTTACAGAGTGTAATTTTTTAACGCTAAAAGACGTTATACAGGACTGTGAATCTCGTTATGACCTTATTGTTACCGTCATGGCAGTTCTTGAACTTTGCAAAGCCAATCACCTGAATGTGCACCAAGAGGCAGATTTTGGTGAAATTGTCTTACTAAAAGGATTGAAGTTTTTTGAAGAATCTGCCCCTGTGGTTGAAGAAACAGCCTAATATGTTCGAAATTCTTCTTTTTCTGTGTTGACCAATCTCAATCTTAATACTATAAGGTCAGTCTATGTCTATTGGCATTACTTTTAAGCAATAGCTCCACTTTTGCGTCAAATAAGTGCCAGGCGTATGTAGAATCTTCAACTAATCGTGTACACGAATACAATTTTTATCTTGTATTTTTCGTGTGGAGTTAATAAATATGGCTAACAACAAAACCTACACCATAAAGGCCTCTGAAATAGAGAAAGAATGGTTTATTGTTGATGCAGAAGGCAAAACCCTAGGCCGCCTTGCATCACAAATTGCTTACATTTTACGTGGTAAACACAAACCAACATTCACTGCTCATATGGATATGGGCGACAACGTGATTGTTATTAACGCTGAAAAAGTAAATCTTTCCAGCAACAAAGACCTTACAAAGTTGTATCACAGACACACAGGCTTTTTTGGTGGTTTAAAAACACAAACTGCTGGTGAAATCCGTTCAAGTCACCCAGAGCGTCTTGTTGAGTATGCTGTTAAAGGCATGCTTCCTCATAATCGCCTTGGTAGCCAATGCTTCGGTCACCTTAAGGTTTATGCAGGGACAGAACACCCCCACGGAGCGCAAAATCCAAAGCCTTTGCCCGAACGCACCGCTTTAACAAATAAAAATTAATTGAGGTCCTCTTCTTATGAAAAAAAAGTCTTTCGGTAGTGTTGGTAAACGCAAATCATCTGTGGCACGTGTTTATCTTGATGATCACGGCACTGGTTTAATCACAATTAATCATAGAAGTCTTGAAGAATACTTCAAGCGCCCAACATCTCGCATGATGGTTGAGCAAGCTCTACATCTCACACAAACCCTCGGCAAGGTTAACATTCGTGTTAACGTTTTAGGTGGGGGCCTTTCTGGCCAAGCTGGTGCAATTCGTCACGGTATTACTCGTGCACTTCTTATTATGAACCCCGAATTACGTGGTGTTCTTAAGTCTGCCGGACTTATTACCCGCGATGACCGTATCAAAGAGCGTAAAAAATACGGCCTTCGTTCTGCCCGTGCTCGCTTCCAATTCTCTAAACGTTAATTTGGGTATTTTATTAGGGTTGCTTTTAGCGGCCCTTTTTCTTTTTGAGGAGTTTTATGCAAAGTCCAGAGCAGCTACAAGCTGAAATTGAAAAGTTAAGAGCGGAAAATAATGCTTTAAAAAGTGAAAAAATTCCTGCAGCGTCTAAGGAAATTTCCTTTAAAATTGCTGAAAAAGGCGGTCTTTCTGTGTATGGCCTTGGCCGTTTTCCTGTGACCTTGTACAAAGAACAGTGGACTAAGTTGCTTGATAAAGCAGACGACATTCGTAATTTTTTAAGTGCCAACGCAGATAAATTGAAGACGAAGGACTAAAAAGCTCTTTGGTTAGTCGTGATATAGCAATAAATTTATTTAGACTGTAAATTTTTTAACCATTCCGCATCGTAATCGGCAGCAATAACGCTGTCATCAATCATACCATAGGAAATATATTGAACTGCCAGTTGCACTAAATTGCGATGAGCGCCATTTGTTATTTTTTTTATAGCTTGAGGAAAAGTAAGCCAATGAACTGGGGTGTGAATGTTTTGTGAAATTATTGCTGTTGAGGGCAGATTTTCATTTTCAAATAAAAAACAAATTGGTTTTAATTTATTGACATACCAGTCGAATTTATCGTGCCGCAATAAATGATTTTGCGCTGCAAATTCTGTTGGTGATGTTTTTGCTAAATCAAAATCTGGAAATGTGCTTTCTGCTAAACAAAACAAAACTTGATTTGTGGTTGGTGTAAGAGGCTTTTTTGTAAAAATAATTGCTGGAATATTCATGTTATAAAGACTCAAAAATAGCAGCGGCTCCCATGCCAGTCCCAATGCACATGGTTACCATACCGTATTTCTTTTTGTGGCGCCGCATTCCGTGCACAAGAGTCGCGGTTCGTATGGCACCTGTTGCTCCCAAAGGATGGCCAAGTGCAATGGCTCCTCCAAGTGGATTCACAAGTTCGGGATTCAAATTTAAATCTTGAATAACGGCAAGGCTTTGTGCAGCAAAGGCTTCATTCAATTCAATCCAACCAATATCTTCTTGCTTTAAATTTGCCTGCTTTAACGCTTTTGGAATGGCATCTTTGGGACCAATTCCCATAATTTCTGGTGGAACTCCGGCAACAGCAAAAGTAACAAAACGTGCAAGAGGCACTAAGTTATACTTTTTAATAGCACTTTCACTAGCAAGCAAAATAGCTGCGGCGCCGTCGCTCATTTGCGAACTGTTGCCAGCCGTCACAGAACCTGTTGCAGAAAAAACAGCTTTTAATTTTGCAAGAGCTTCTTTTGTGGTGTCTGGGCGAGGCCCTTCATCTAAATTAATCAGTTTAGAGTGGGTCAGAATTTCTCCAATTTTTCCTGGCATGCTTTCTGTTAATCCATAGGGCAAGATTTCTTCGCTAAATTCACCATTTTTAATTGCAAGACATGCTCTTTTGTGGCTTTCATACGCAAAGGCATCTTGAGCTTCTCGTGAGATTTTCCATTGTTGTGCAACTTTTTCAGCAGTAATACCCATGCCAAAGGCTATATTGACATTTTCATCTTTAAAA
>JAZKEW010000089.1:0-1581 GCA_040386785.1 Bdellovibrionota bacterium | reverse complement strand
GGTTCATAACAATTTTATGCCCCATCATGGGAATTAAGCTCATGCTTTCCGTACCCGCAGCCACCATAAGGTCTGCCTCACCCATTCTAATTTTGTCCGCCGCAAGACTAACCGCTTGCACGCCTGAGGAACAAAAACGGTTGATAGTCATTCCAGGCACTGAGTTAGGATAGCCTGCAAGCAAAAGTGCAATGCGAGCTACATTCATGCCTTGTTCCGCCTCAGGCATGGCACAACCCACAATGATATCGCTGATTTCAGCAAGATTTAAATTTGTTACTTTAGCCTTGAGGCCTTTTAAACAATGGGCGAGTAAGTCGTCAGGACGGGTGGTTTTAAACACCCCTCGAGGCGCTTTTCCTACAGGAGTTCTTATTGCAGCACAGATATAAGCTTCTTGAATTTGTTTTGACATGATTTTTTCCTTTTTTAATTTCTGAGTGGTTTACCATTTTTTAACATGTAGGCAATACGCTCCTGAGTTTTGGGCATTCTGACAAGTTCTGCAAAGTAACGATACTCAAGTTCTAACAACCAATCTTCAGAAACGACGCACCCTTGTTCAATTTCACCGCCTCCAAAAATTGTGGCCACACGTTTCCCAATTTCAAAATCATGAGGAGAAATAAAATGACCTTCAAGCATATTCACAAGTCCTGCTTTTAAAGTTGCAGTGCCTCCTTTGCCTGTTATTAAAATATCACGAGCCTTTATAGGTGGCCTGTAGGCACTTTCATACATATTTTTAACTTCATTTATTGAAATATACAGAAGCTCGTATGGATTAAAAACAATGGTGTCGCTTTGCTTTAAATAGCCCAATTCTTTTGCATCTTGTGCGCTTTTTGAAACCCTACCCATGGCAACATTTTCAAAATATTTTTGCAAAAATGGGAAAATATTTCCTCCTTTTGCTTCCTGCGCTGCGCGCAAAACAAATTCTTTACAGCCTCCACCTGCTGGTAAAAGTCCTACGCCCACTTCAACAAGTCCCATGTAAGACTCTAGCGCTGCAACCGTTTTTGCACAGTGCATAACAAACTCACAACCTCCACCAAGCGCCATGCCTTGCAAAGCTGCAACGGTGGGGACTAATGAATATTTCAATGCCATAGAGGCTTGTTGAAATTTCTTAATCATATTGTCTATTACTTCAAAATTATTTTCACTCACAGCTTGTACAACTTGTGCTAAATTAGCACCCACACTAAATGGTGGTTCTGTTTGCATTTTGCTCTTGAAAGAAAGAATTGTGACTTCGTCATCAAGGGTCCAAAGACGAACCCCAGCATTTTCGTAAACTGTTTTTCCATAAGTGGCTTTTTCACCCAAAATAGGATCTTTATAAAGTTGCCTGGAATAAACAGAAAGGGACGTTCTTGGTTGATTTGTTTTTTGCGCAGGAGAGTAACTTCCCTCCGCAGAGTGCACACCCATCCTGTTATTTTCAAAAACCCAGGCAGGCAAAGGTTCTGTGGAAATAGTTTTTTTATTTTTAATATCAGCGTTAATGGCCTCTGCAATAAAGGACCATCCAGCCGCTTGCCATGTTTCAAAAGGACCAAAGCTCCAACCAAAACC
>JAZKEW010000088.1:2197-4340 GCA_040386785.1 Bdellovibrionota bacterium | reverse complement strand
CCATTTTCATCGCGCAATTCACCAAATTCAAGCGGAAATTAAGCCCCGTTAACAATTGCAAAATGATGCGGAAAAATATCTTTTTCCTGGCGATGAAATTGTACAGGCAATTTGCATAAATTTTAAGCCAATTTTTGCAAAACTTTTACTAGAAAATGAATTACAGGATTCAACAGAAAGTCAAATTTATCGACTGCCAATTGCTCCCATTATAGGGGATTTTTTGGCCGAACACTTGACGTTGGAAACCCTCAAGGTACAAAAGAATAAGATTAGAGAGCTGACTTCATTAGATTCAAAAATGTTGGAACTCGATTCAAAAGATCAAACAAATTACTCTTTTCAACAGGTTTTCTACTGCTTGCGCCTTTCTCCAAGTGGACTTATTCAAGCGAGTGATCACATTGTCACAAGAAAAAATTATGAAAGCATTGAAAATTTAGCACGAGAATACGAAAATGGTCTTCTGCATTCTTACGCCATGTGTATTTTTTGTTTTCAAAATGAGACAGTCGTGAATGGAGATCATGTCAGTGTCATGAGTAGTTTATCAGACAAACTCTTAGCGTTTGGACGAGGAAAAAATGTTTATGAGCTGTGGTCTAAATTTTTTAAGCATTTTAAAGAAGAAAAAATAGTTAATCAATCTGTCGTGGAAATCCATAAGATTTTTACAACTAAATTAATGCGTTTAAAAAAAGATACAGAAATAACTTCCATAGAAAAGCTTAATGAATATTATGGCATTCTTTATAATGCATTTGGTCTTAAAAATATGCCTTTGGATCATTTAAAGCAGTTTATTCATAGTAATGCCAACAATTTTTACGCTGGAAAAGTGGAAGATTTTAAAAAAATATTGCCTGGATTATATGAGATTTTAAGTAAAAATCGTCCTTTAAAAGAACTGCCTAAGCTGAAAGAATTGTTCTTGCCAGCTTTTTTTGAAAATATATCACCGGATTTTTTACCTGTAACGGATGACGATAGAATTATTGCTCTCAGCTTTCCTCCTGCAGAAATTAGGACGCACTGGGTTAAGTACATTTACATTGTTGATACAGAGAAAAAGGTTAAAATTTTTCCAGAAATGACCTCTGGAAAACGTAAAGGTCAAAGAATTTCTCATTCCCAATTGGCCAATTGGGGGCCAGTCAAAGCTGCAGGAGAGATGTATTTTGCTAAGATAAATGGGAAGTGGCACTGCGTGCAAATTAACAATGGCTCTGGGCACTATGAACCCGATGCGGAGGGAAGCCTGCAAACAGCAAAAGAAGCCATTACAGGTGCCTTATCGGGAACTAAAATTCACTACGATCAAACGGCAGGTATTCCTGTGAGAAATGTCCTTCTCCCTGGCGTGCCTGCTCATTCATTTTTGAATGAGACGAACGGAATTTAATTTTATATTTGTACGTCCAACAGATCAGTTATTAGAATTAAAACTCTTTTTTAGTTTGATTTACTCCGAGATCTTTTAAGAACATCTTGTATTTGTTTATGATATGGAGATAAAAAATTAGCCAATTCACGTGCTATCCGTGTTTGTTTTTCAGAAAGACTTTCGCCATCTATGGAAGTTTTTTCAATTTCATTTTGTTTTAACTGAGATATTTTATTTATTTCTTCTTGAATCTTGCTTATTATTTCTGTCCTTGAGTATTGGTCTTGTATATTTTTACAAATTATTTCGAATTCTTGTACAGTAGGAATTGTTAATGCGGGTGAGTGCTGTGAACTACTAATTTGTATTTTCTTCTCATGAACTGTCTTTTTTACCTTGTTTTGTAAGATTTTATCAGAATAAAAATTTTCTTCTTTACAATGAGAATCAATTTTTGTTGCGTCAGGTTTTGAAGATCGCTGCGGTATCGCATGATTTTTCAGTGATGCCTCAAGGTGAGAAAGAAGATCCTGAGCTGACTGAGTCATTGTTGGCGAAATATTTCCAAAAAATGGCGCAGATTCTCGTCTATGAGCACACAATATATTTATTTTTTCGACATACCCCTTGGCAAATTTACAATATTGATCAGACTTATTTGATAAATCGAGTTCAATCTCATTCGAATCTGGATTTTTATTCATTGCATTTTGTACGTCACAAATTAATTCAATTATAGTATTTATATCTTTAAGAGTA
>JAZKEW010000088.1:0-2097 GCA_040386785.1 Bdellovibrionota bacterium | reverse complement strand
TGCATTTTGTACGTCACAAATTAATTCAATTATAGTATTTATATCTTTAAGAGTACTAATCTTAGTCGTGAATTCTGATTTTAATTTATCTAAAATAATTTTTTTATTTTGTGACTCGCGGCTTTTTGAAAACCAGTGTAATTTATCATTTTTTAATAGATCATTACGCACATTCTTATGGCCATTTAGCTTTGGTATATTAAACAATTGCGCTTTGATCGTATGCGAAGATTGAACCATGTTTTGAATTCCTCAAATTGAGGGGAATGTATACTTACAATCTCAATAATAATAATTACCAAAATAAATATTATTTTTCAATAAAATTATCAAGTCAAATTTTTAACCAGTTGTTATTAAATGAATTTAATTTAAATATCATTATTTATTATAGATAAATTAAAAAAATATAAAAATAAAACTAAATATTCAAAAATATCAATATTTAAAGATAATTATAAAAACTTATGGCTTCAATGGGAAATAGAAGATATTTTAGATGATAAGTCCCCAAAATAGAAAATCATCGTGAAATTAACTTCTTATGTTAATGTCGGAGGCGTGATTAAAAAATGTGAGTGTGTATCACTGGAAGCCATTATAGTTGCAATTATTTTTTAACAATGGTCATATAGGTGAAGTAGCAAAGTCTTTAGGGGTCTCGATTGAGACTATGGCAATAGGCCTCGAAAAAATCAAAAATTTTATGGAAAAAGAGTCGCTGAATTGACAAATGAAATTAAATTTTAAAATTGAGAGACGCTAACAATGAAAATTCTACTAACAGGTGCAACTGGCTATATTGCTAAACGATTACTGCCTGTTTTGATAGATAATAACCATGATGTTATTTGCTGTGTCCGGGATAAAAACAGATTTGATATTAAAAAATATTCCTCATCTAAAATATCTGCTATTGAAGTTGATTTTTTGCAAGAAAACACTTTAGAGAATATACCTATTGGTATTGATATTGCTTTTTATTTGATTCATTCCATGTCCGTAGAAAGTGGAAATTTTGAAAGCTTAGAACATGTAGCAGCCAGTAATTTTAAAAAGAGGATCCAATTAACAAATGCAAAGCAGGTTATTTATTTAAGCGGGATTGTTAATGAATCCATATTATCTAAGCACTTAGAATCAAGAAAAAATGTAGAAAAAATTTTATCCAATGCTTCATTTGCTTTGACAACTTTAAGAGCTGGAATAATTGTCGGATCTGGTAGTGCCTCGTTTGAAATTATAAGAGATCTTGTTGAAAAACTACCTATAATGGTTGCACCACGCTGGCTTAATACAAAAACACAACCTATTGCAATTCGCAACGTCATCGAATTTTTATATGGTGTCATCGAAAAAAATGAGACCTACAATAAAAGTTATGATATCGGGGGGCCCGATATTTTAACATACCAAGAAATGCTTCTAGGTTTTGCTAAAGTTAGAAAACTTAGAAGAAAAATTTTTGTTATTCCTGTTATGACACCAAAATTATCCTCATATTGGCTTTATTTTGTGACGGCAACATCTTTTGCTTTGGCAAAAAATTTAGTTGACAGTATGAAAGTTGAAGTTATTTGTAGGGAAAGTAATTTAGCAAAATTTTTAAATATTACACTTATTGATTATGAGACCTCTATAAGGCTAGCTTTTGATAAAATAGAGCATAATCAGGTGATCTCTAGTTGGAAAGATGCGCAGACAAGCGGACTTTTGAATGACGGGATTTCAAAATATATAGAAGTACCAAAAAATGGTTGTTTTCTTGATATTCGAAAAGAAAAAACTTTGGATCCTGAAAAATCTTTGGATAAAATTTTTTCAATTGGTGGGAATAATGGCTGGTATTATGGGAATAAATTATGGGCAATTAGAGGATTTATTGATCAATTATTTGGTGGGGTTGGATTAAGAAGGGGAAGAAAAAGCCAGACGGAGATATTTGCAGGGGATGCTCTCGATTTTTGGAGAGTCCTAATAGCAGATAAAAAAAATAAGCGACTTTTATTATATGCAGAAATGAAACTACCTGGTGAAGCGTGGTTAGAGTTCAAAATTAATAAAAATAATGAAGTTATCCAAACAGCGACATTCAGG
>JAZKEW010000087.1:0-10949 GCA_040386785.1 Bdellovibrionota bacterium | reverse complement strand
TAAAAATAGCGTATAATGTGGGAGTAACGATAACATATATAAATTTTCACTATTCACTGATGACGACACAATAAAAAATATTATCGAAAAACAAAGAGAAATTATTATATTAGTGGAACTTTTTTTATTTTTTTCAATTGGGTATACAATAATATTCAAAATTATTCCCACAATATATCCTAAAAATAAACCTGGCTTATAATAGTTCAAATTATTTAAATGAAAATCTGAAATATTTGAGTTAAAACTTTTCATTAAATAAATAAAAATTAAAATCAGTATAATCTGCGATGTAATAAGTAAAATTCTTTTATTATTATTATTTTGTGTCATAAAAATTTTCCTACAAAATCACTATAATATTGAGGTTACATCCCCTTTTACCACGACACCTCTTTTTTCGAGAAAAAAGAATTCAAACCCTGCTGAGCTTCTTCTCCACTACGCACCGCAGCAATTTGTGCCGCACAATATTCAAATAACGCAGGCTGTGGTAAAGGCGCACAATTTAAAATTAACTCCTTAGTTTTTCTTGCCGCATATGGACCTGCACACAAAAATTGCTTCGCCACGTTATCAAGCTCCGTATTAAAATTACTCTCCGTTGTAATACGGTTTGCAAGTTTAAAATTAAATGCATCTTGAGCATTCATTTTACTGCCTGAAAGCATAAAAAAAGAAGCCTGAGCTAAACCAACTTTTCGAATAATATAGGGGCTAATCACTGCAGGTATTAAACCAAGTAAAACTTCGCTGGTACAAAAAATAGTGTTTTCTTCACAAAGAACAAAATCGGCACAGGTTGTTAAACCTAAACCGCCACCAATGGCCGCTCCTTTTACAGCGCACACAACAGGTGTTGGAAAAGAAGCTAATTGAAAAAACATATTTCCTAAATGACGTGCATCTTGTAAATTTTGTTCTTGCGTATTTTTGCTTTGTTCTTTCATGTAGTTTAAATCTGCACCAGCACTAAATACTTTCCCTTCTCCTTCTAATATAAGAAGGCGCATATTGAGTATGTCAGAGATTGTGGTCAAATTATTTAACGCCGTTGTTATTTCAGAAATCATTTCTGCATGAAAGGCATTGCGAATATCGGGGCGCGAAAAAATAAGTTTCTTAACACCATTTGGAAAAGATTCCACACGGATATGTCTGCCAGAATAAAATAATTCGCCCATAATGCACCTCTAACAAGTTTTAAACATTTCTTCTAACAAGTTCGCCAGCGCAAGCTTTATTTTCAGTGTCAATTGTTAAGAGTAGAGTTTCAGGAATATCGACTTCACAACGCAATAATGCTTGGCTAAATGTTTTTCCTTGTGCATCAATTTGTAAACTCATGGTGCCGCCGCCGCCCAGTGATTGTTCCAATAAAAAATTCAATGCCCACAAATGAGGAACACAATGTCTGTGCACTTGTCCTTTGCAAAGGCTATGAAACCAATCGTTCACTTTTTCTGCGGTGATATTTTCACGGAGCCAAACGTAACACTCTGGACTTCTGCCAATTAAACCAATGTTGACCATATCTCCCTTGTCACCACTGCGCGCATGGGCAATTTCCATAAGACATACCCTGACAGGCCTTGAAGTAGACATTTTTGTAACTAAGCTTGTCGAAAAAGGATCTTGAGGAGGGGTGTGGACTTCAGAGCTGCCGCCAGTCACTTTCCACGTTAAAATTGTATTTTCAAACACCTTTGTGCTTTCTGCGTTGTTCTGCTTTTGCTCATACACAAAAACACGCGGTAAAGAATATTTTTGCGGCATAAGTGCAGGCCAGTAGCTAACAACATCAGACACGGTAGGTGCACCACCTGTTACGGCAACTCCACCAGGCCCACTTAAAATTAAGCTTGGCAACAATTTGCGAAATACGGCAAGTTTATTTTTGTCGTTGTCTCTGCAAGAAAGTCTCAGTAAAATTTCAATGGCATCATGTTTTTTTAACATCCCTTTGTGTGTGCTATCATCGCCTACATATTCTGTATTTTTATGATCAACTGTGGAAGAAAATCCTGCTTTTTTAAGTTCGGCCTCAAGGCGAATCCAAAAAACTCTCGCAAACATTTCTGCTTTTGCTCGTACATCGGGACCTGAAATAATCAGCGTGCCCGAGCATTTATAGCCGTCGTCGTAAGCAATACTCACTTTTAATAAATCAGTGGGAGGGCGGCCTTTTATACCTGTTACTTTAACTTTATTTTCACCACTGGCAGCAATTTTTATACTTGAAAAATCAGCAATGACGTCTGGTGTAATATAACTTTGCGGAGAGCCCATTTCATAAAGTAATTGTTCGCGCACGGTTTGTGTGCTTATCATGCCGCCAGAATTTGGTTGTTTTGTGACATAAAAAGAGCCGTCGCTGTGGCATTCCACAATCGGAAAACCAATATCAATAAAACTTGGAACTTTTTGCCAGTCGGTGAAGTTTCCTCCAGATGCTTGTGCGCCACACTCAATAATATGTCCAGCAACAATTCCATGCGCGAGTTTGTCATAGTCATCGCACTTCCAACCAAATTCGTAAATCATAGGAGCAAGAGTAATTCCTGTGTCTGTGACTCTCCCGCAAAGCACAATATCAGGATTTTGTGCTAGAGCTTCTGCAACTGGCATTGCGCCAAAATAGGCATTGGCACAAAGAACTTTCTGTTCGCATTTTGCAAAATCTTCACCTGTTTCCATGTTTCTAAATTCTACGCCCTGCTTTCTTAATTCAGGAATAGCGGGGAATATGTCATCGCCATCGACAACGGCTACACGTAAATCGAGATTTAATTTTTTTGCAAGTAAAAATAAAGCTTGTGCGCAGGCATTCGGGTTTACCCCACCAGCGTTGGTAATAATTTTGATTTTACGTTTTAAACACTCTGCAAGTACGGGCTCAAGAGCAGTAATAAAGTCGCGTGCATAACCAGCAGAGGGGTCTTTTGCTTTTTGCTTCTGTAAGATACTCATGGTGATTTCTGCTAAAAAATCAATTGAAATATAATCAAGTTTTAAATCACCGTAAACTTGTCTGCGTAGTGCATAGGGATCATCGCCCCAATAACCACCTGCGTTGCCAATTAAAATACTTTCTTTTTTATTCATAATTCTTTCCTATGGTTTATATTGAAAATTTACATCCTAAATATTCCAGGTGTTGTATCTTGCAACGGTGCATTTAAAGTAACAGCCAAACTCGCAGCTAAAATAGAGCGAGTATTGCTCATATTGACAACGCCATCATCCCATAAACGCGCTGAAGCGTAATAGGGATGCCCCTCTTTTTCATATTTATCACGAATGGGTTTTGCAATTTCTTCTGCAGCAGCAGCGCTTAATTCTTTTCCTTCACGCGATAGTTGATCTTTTTTTACCGTAACAAGAACTTGCGACGCTTGTTCTCCACCCATGACTGAAATTCGACTTGTAGGCCACGTCCAAACAAAACGTGGGCCATAAGCCCTACCGCACATACCGTAATTGCCTGCACCATAAGAGCCACCAAGCATCATGGTAATTTTAGGAACTTTTGCTGTCGCCACTGCGTGCACCATTTTTGCACCATCTTTTGCAATACCAGCACGCTCATATTGTGCACCAACCATAAATCCAGTAATGTTTTGCAAAAATAAAATTGGAATTTGTTCTTTGGTGCAAAGCTCAATAAAGTGTGTTACTTTGAGTGCACTCTCACTAAATAAAACACCATTATTTGCAATAATTCCACAAGGAAGTCCTTCAATATGTGCAAAACCTGTTACAATGGTGGTGGCATATTTTTCTTTAAATTCAAATAAGCGACTTTCATCGACAATGCGTGCAAGAATTTCACGAATATCCACTTGTCTGCGCAAATCACGGGGCCAAATTCCTAAAATTTCATCACTATCATAACAGGGAGCTAAGCTTGATTTTTGATTAAACTTTGCCTGATTTTTAAGACCTAAATGTTCTACGATATTTCTTAATATTTGCAACGCATGCAAATCATCATTTGCAAAATGGTCTGCCACACCACTTAATTCAGTGTGAACTTTTGCGCCGCCTAAATATTCCGCGCTGACATCTTCTCCAGTGGCTGCTTTTACGAGGGGGGGGCCACCTAAAAAAATAGTTCCCGTTTTATTTACAATGACAGTTTGATCGCTCATGGCGGGAACGTAAGCGCCACCTGCGGTGCATGAACCCATGACCGCAGATATTTGTGGAATGCCGAGGGAACTTAGCTGTGCTTGATTGTAAAAAATTCTGCCAAAATGTTCTTTATCAGGAAAAACATCGGCCTGCATGGGTAAAAACGCACCACCGCTATCGACCAAATAAATACAAGGTAATTTATTTTCAAGAGCAATTTCTTGTGCTCGCAAATGCTTTTTGACTGTTAAAGGATAGTAAGTTCCACCTTTTACGGTTGCATCATTGGCTATAATCATACACATTTTATTGTGTACTTGCCCGATTCCTGCAACCACTCCCGCACAATTTACTTTGTCTTCATACACTTCGTGTGCAGCAAGCGTCCCCACTTCTAAAAATGGAGTGCCAACGTCGCAAAGTGTTGCAATACGTTCACGGGCAAGCATTTTTCCGTTTTCTTTGTGGCGTATGCGCGATTTTTCTTCGCCACCCTCCCTAATTTGAGCTTGCAACTCAATTAATTTTTCATTGAGATTTGTGTGATACGCATGATTTTGTTTGAATTCTTCACTTTTTACAGAAATATTACTTTTAAGAAATGACATGTGGGCTCCATTTTTTATATTTTCTGTCTTCTACTGTATATTTTTTTGCGATGCTCATGTAAAATCCCCCGATTGGTTTATACTCCAACGAATTGGAAACAATTTCAAGTTATTGTGCGAGATTATGAAAGTTATATGAAATTAAAATCTATCCACATTAGCGGCTTTAAAAGCTTTGCTGACCGCATTGTCATTCAATTTCACGACGGTATCACAGGTGTTATTGGTCCTAACGGTTCAGGAAAATCGAACATTATTGATGCCATTCGTTGGGTCATGGGCGAACAAACTGCTAAAAATTTAAGAGCAGATGACCCTACCGACATTATTTTTTCTGGTTCCCAAGATCGTAAACAAATCAATTTAGCAGAAGTGACACTCACCTTCACCAACGACGGCCTCCATTGTCCTGCTGAATATTTGCACCTACCCGAAATTTCCATTGGCCGAAGAATTAACAGGAGTGGCGATCGCGAATATTTTATGAACCGGGAGCCTTGTAGGCTCAAAGACATTATTGACTTTTTACTTTCTATTGGCCTTGGCTCTAAAAGTTATGGAATTATTCAACAAGATAGACGAGACCGTATTATTCAAGCATCCCCCGATGATCTACGTGAAATTCTAGAAGAAACCGCTGGCATTACCGTATTTAAAACACGGCGCAAAGAAGCTGAAAAAAGAATGGGTTCAACATCAGAAAGATTAAAAAACTTAGCTGAAATTGAAACTGAACTAGTGCGACAAAAAGAAGCACTAACCGAGCAGGTAGAAAAAGCCGGTTTAAAAATGTCTTACTTGCAAGAATTAAAAGAAAAAGAAATTCTTCTTATTAAAAATCATGTGGGTTATTATCGTGGTATTTCCACAAAAGTTAGAAAAGAAGTTGAAGCAAAAAATCTTGAAATAGAACAATCAACCGTTGAAACCACCTCTTTTGAAACAGATGCAAACGATTTAAAATCAGAGCAACTTGAATTAACAAGTCAAATTAAATCGGCACAAAATGAATTAGATGACAATAAAATATTGTTAACAAAATATTTAGAGAGAATTGATAGTTATAAAAGACGTTCTGAAGAACGCTTAAAACATAAAGAAAATTTGACAAAAGAATTGAGTAGTGAGCAGGAAAACTACCATCGCGAAGAAGAGCGGAAACAAATTTCGCTTTCTGAAGTTGAAAAAGCAGAATCAGCGCTCCGTAAACTTGATGGTGAAATGGAAACCCTGCAACAAAATTTAGAAGAGATCGATGAGTCGTTGCAAGTAGAACGGGTGCGTGGTGAAGAAATGCGTTCTGAATTGCGCGCTATTGAAACCACACGTAACACCTTGCGCACAAAAAATGAAAGTATTCTAGAATCTATTTCAAAATTTAACGTCAATTTACAAAAGATTTTAGAGCAGGAACAACGTGAAATGTTGTCCCGTGGCCAAATTAATGCCGATAAATTGTCAACATTAAACGAACTCAAACAAATTTCACAAGGACTTGATTCTCGTGCCATTGAGCGGGAAACATTATCGACAAACCTGGAAACGTTGCGCATTGAATTTGAAGGCGCAAAAGAAATTCGTGATAGTGTGCGTGAAACACACTTGGAAGCAACAAGTCACCTCAATAGTTTGCAAAAAATGATAGACTCCAACCTTGGACTATCTGACGGTGTGCTTGTTTTAAAACAACATTTATCGCAAAAATTTTCAGGGCTATTGTTCGATAGCGTTTCTTTAAATATTGATGACGAAAAAATTCTAGAAAAAGCTCTGCCAAATTTATTTCAATCTGCCCTTGTTGAAAATATAGATAACTTTATTGATATTCTTGACAAAGCAGAAGAAGAATCTTTTTCTCATATTGGTCTTTTGGTAAAAGATTTTATTGTTCCCCTCTCGACACAAGAATTAAAATTCCAACAGGAAATTTGTTCTTTACATGGTGTGCGTTGTGTGGGCACACGTTTAGAAAATATGACATGGGCTCCAGCGCAATTTATTTTCAATCGAATTTTTATTTGCCAAGATGAGTGGATAGCTCTAAAAGCAAGAAAAATTTGTGCAGAATTGAACTCATTTATTTTTGTCACTGAACGAGGGACTGTTTTTAACGGCGTGAATGAGGTTTCCTTTGGCGATATGCAAAAAGGAATTTCACAAGGATTTTTACAGCGAAAACGTGAATACGAAGAGTCTTTAAAAATTAAAACAGCTTGTGAAGAAAAGCTGGCTGCTAGTGAAGGTGGTTTATTTTTAATTTCTGAAAAGAAAAAAGACTTTGAAGAAAAACTGAGTAAAGTTGCATCTTCCTTTGAAAAGGAAAAAGTAGAATCGCTTAAACTCACAAGTTTACTTGAAAACTATGATTTACAAATCAAACATGCTGATGAAAATATACAACGCCTGACAGAAGAAAAAAATAGGCATTCCATTGAAATGGGTGAATTTAAAGATCAATTTTCAAAAAATCAAAATAATATTGAAAAACTTGATGCTGAATTTAAGTCTATTGAACGTGATTTAAACGACTTTGAGCAAGAATATCAAGATAAAAAAGGGCTTCGTGACGAAATCGTTTCTGGTTTACAAAGCAAAAAATCAGAAAGAGCCGTTGTCTCTGAAAGACAGTCCAACAACAGACGCAACTATGAAGAATTGTGTTTTCAGCTTGGACGTATTGAGCAAAAATTGGATTCCCTTATTCGCCAAATAGATGATTTAAAAAACCAATTAACCAATAATGATCAAGACTACGATGAGTTGTATCGGGAAATAGAACAAATTCAAAAAAAGGTGAAAGCAAACGAAGAAAAACTCACTTATTTGGAAGATAAAGAAACTGAAGTGAGCGAAGAATTACGCGTTATAGAAAATAAATTGAAGAGTTACAAAGACCTTTCCACAACAAAACAAAAATTTATCAATGAAAAACAACTGGAACTTGCTCGTCTTGAAACTATTCTTGAAACTGCTTTAAAAGATGCCTATGAAAAATTTGAATTAAAGCCACAAATGCTGCCTTTTGAAGCTCCTCAAAATAATGAAGAAAAACACTCTTTAGAATTGCGTATCAAAGAATTAAATACTCTTATTATTGAATTGGGAGCGGTTAATGAAAGAGCTGTAGAAGAATTTACTGACGTCTCTACTAGACTTTATTTTTTACTCTCACAAAGACAAGATGTGGAAAAATCTATGCTTGAGCTCAGTCAATCTATTGCTGAAATTGAAGAGACAACAAAGGTCCGATTTAAAGAAATATTTGACAAAGTCAACACTGAATTTCAAAAAATATTCCCAGTCCTTTTTCCTAGTGGGCATGGAGAACTTCATTTATTAAATGATCTCGATTTGCTTTCTAGTGGTGTGGAAATTCTTGTTCGTTTGCCAGGTAAAAAAGCACAAAACATGAGTTTATTTAGCGGTGGAGAAAAAGCTCTTACAGCAATTTCTCTTATTTTTAGTTTACTCAAAACAACTCCCGCACCCTTTTGCTTTTTAGATGAAGTGGATGCCCCTCTTGATGAAGCAAACGTGGGCCGCTTTAACAATGTCCTTGAGGCACTGAGTGACGATTTTCAATTTGTTGTTATTACTCACAACAGGCGAACTATGGAAGTGCTTGACACTATTTACGGAATTTCTATGGGAGAGCCTGGTGTTTCTAAGCTTGTCTCTGTGGATTTAAGCGATGTACCCGCTCATCTTCGCAAGAAACAAAAAATTGCGGTGAGAGCTGGTGCTACTGTTTCAGATGGGGTTTAGTTTAAGTACGAGAAGAAATATCGTCTTCCGCTTGAGAGGATTGTTCCTTGTGACCATGAGAATTCACAGGAACTGCTAAAACAGGAACATCGTCATCCGGCAGTTGTTTTACAGAGGCGTTGTTGAGGCAATTTTTGAATAAATAAGCATTTTTATCCTTGCTGCTATTTTGAAAATTTTTCGGAACTTTGCTACACATATCCTTTAAAAAAGGATTTCCATTAGCTAAAATATAGGTGGATGGAGACACGTCGTACAACGGGGTTGCGTCACCTACCAGATTGCCGTTGATACCAAGAAACTTCAGTGATTTTAAGTTATGAATGAAGTCAACGCCCATGATTTGGTTATTGTTTAGAAACACCCAGCGAAGACCGGACAACTCTCCTAGGCTTTTTGCATTTGAGATAAAATTATTATTAAGACTTAAAAAAACTAAATTTTGCATGGCCTCCAAAGGCTCCACGCTTTCAATTTCATTGTTATCGAGCCATAGGGAGCGTACTTGTAAAAAACCCGCTATTGGGGACAAGTCATCCAAATGAGAGTTGGATAAATTCAGCATCCTTGTTTGCGCAAGAACAGGCACAATACTGTCGCTACAAACCTTTGATTCAAAAATATTGAGAACTGATTTAACGGTCTTTCCAATAGATAAATTGGTATCTTTTTCTTGGCACCATGAGGAGAAAGTCTTGTTCAAGACAAATCTGTAATTGGAAGTTTTTTTAGTTTTGTGGTCACTAATTTGGATTTGACACCAGACGCTCGAACTCATGTCTTGGGATGGGTTGTAAAATATGATTTTATTTCCAGAAAAATAAAAAATATTCTTACAAAACTGTTCAGAACCAAAAACGTTCGTGGAAACGTCACTAGCAAAGTCCGAATCTACGGTGATAAAGTTTGTAGAAACAAGTGTGTTGTTTTTTTGGACAAAGGAATGGCTCTCATCGAAAAAGACGTACACTCGAGACACTTGGTCTGATTTTTGAATTTGGGAAGGCTGTGCTCGAGCTAAAAAAGGAAATAAACTAACAGAAACAAGGAGAATAAACTTAACCACGAGCTTGCATTTGTTTTGATTTATTAAATTCAACATAGATAAAGACAATTATAAGTTTCTGTATTCACGTATTTTGAAGCTCGTTTCTTGATTTGAAAAACAAAATAAATTTGAAGTTGAAAAAATAACCGTACTTAAGACAAAGACAACTACAAATTCAGAGCGAGTGTCAATGAGGCCAATTCCATTGCCATAGTTACTTAATTTTGAGGCTATGCTCATGGAAATAATAAGAAAAAAGAAACTGAATGAAGATTTGAGATCAGGGAAAAGAACTCGTTGACTTAAAAAAGAATCAAGGCTCACAAGAATTAAACCTATGATAATAATTGCATCAAGTCGAAAAATCATGTCCCAACCACACCAGTACAACATAAGATTACTGATGTAGAAAGCAATAAAACTAAAAATTTTGTAGCATGGAATTTTAAAAGTATGCTGCAAGTAATTTGCGCCTTGATGTTTGCGTAGCGTAATAAGGACTAAAGGAATAAATGAATTGCACAGACAAATGGCAGCAGCATAAAACGCAGCCATTTCCTGCCAACCTGAAAATGTTAAAAAGATGAGACAGGAAATAAAAAAATTAAAAACAACTCCCCAAACCGGAATGCCTTTTTTTGTTGTTTTTTGAAAAAATTTTGGCAAGAAAAGATTTTTGCTCATGGAAAAAGAACTTCTTGCTGCTGCGGCAAAAAAAACCATTGCCGTACCCATGGGAGACACAAGGGAATCAAGATACAAAAACTTAATAAACCAAAAAACACCTAAAATAGCGAGCAACCCCGCTAACGGCCCAGCCTCCTGTGCAAAAGATAAGTTACTCCAACCATTTTTAAGCAACTGAGATGGAATTGCCATTAAAAATGAAAATTGAAGTAAGCAATATATTGCTGTACAAATAACAAGTGAACCTATAATAGCAATAGGAATATTTTTTTGTGGATTTTTTGTTTCTCCTGCCAGCGCAACACCCGGCTGAAAACCGTTGAATGCAAGAATAATTCCACCTATGGCGAGAGATGCAAAGACGCCATGTGCACCTTGTGGGGCAAAGCCACCGTATTGAGTTAAATTATGCAGCTCAAATTTTCCTGATAAAAAAAATACAATAACAAGAACTGGTATAGAGAGCTTCCAAAGCGTTAAAATAAAATTGGTGTGAGACATAAATTTAACGCTAATGGAATTCGTAATTGTTAAGAATAACAACAATAAAAAGGCGACAACAAAACCTTGTGTCGTGAGATGTTGAACGTGATTTATTTGATTTACCAGCGTAGGAAAATAACTGGAGGAATATTGGATAACTGCCTGAACTTCAATGGGAGCGATGACAATAAAGGCAATCCAAGAAATCCAGCTAATAATGAAAG
>JAZKEW010000086.1:0-8052 GCA_040386785.1 Bdellovibrionota bacterium | reverse complement strand
GCCTCCTCATCAGCAAAAATACTCCCTTATCTTCACCAGCAAAATTGCAGTCAGATTGTTTGACAAAAAACTAATTCCACCACCAATTGATAAGTCTCGCCTAGAATATATTTCTGCCGTTGGTTCTTCCACAGCAAATCTTCTCAAAGAAGAAATACCTTCTCAATTGCACGAAAAAATAATTTATCCCGAAAATGAAGGTTTATATAATCTACTCACACAACATAAATTCTCAAAACAATCTACTCTGTTTGTTTTCACTGCACTCAATGGCAAATCACAAGAAACCGTACAAAGAGTGAGGCAAGAAGGGTTGGAATTACAATTTCAAATTATACCCACTTACAAACTAGAAAGTCATGCATCCCATTTTCTTGCAGAATATTTTGCCAGTGAAATACCGTCTACACACAATCCCATTGTATTCGAGTGTGGCTCTGGGCTTGTTCTAAAAGAAGTTGTGCTTCAACTACGCCAATTTTTTTCTTGTGAAAACGACAATAACTTACCATCTTTTATTTATTTTACCGCCGAGAAACAATCTGTCAAAAATGAAATACAAGCGCTTGATCTTGTTGACAGAATATGGGGACCATGCCAGTTATAAAAGCGATCCGTACTTCTCTTTTGATGACTCCGGTAAAAAAATGAAACTTTCTGAAAAAATTTGGGTAGAAAAATTAGCACTGGCAAGTCTGGCAAGGCCACGCCAAGAAAAAAATAATTCGGCAGCTGTGCAACAGTTTATGCTCATATTTCTTGAAGAACTTTGCTACTTGGTTGTTGAATATATTACTTATTTTAACGACATTGTCACCGACACTCATATTTGCCCCGATGAATCTCACGCTTGGTCGTTATTTAAACTCACACAGCCTCGCACTGGCCTTATTGCAACGAGAGGAAAAGACAAACTCGTGATTGCAGGCGAAGGCAACAGCATTCACATTAAAATGGTGCAAAGTTATTTGCAAAATGAACGTTTGCACGAATCGTTATTTTTTGACCCCAAGGTATCTGACTTTGGCACGGTCAATTGGCGTTGTGCTAACGATGGACAATATGTTAATCCTGAACTGGTGGCAAAAAGTTATCTTTCTAATTTTTTTGTGTCTGGCTGCAAAGATAAAGTTTACCCCAAATTAACTGCTGTAAATGGCGGTCAGGTTGCCGTCAAAAATTCTCGAGGTCTCTCTTAACTTAGGAGATGTGGTCAAAAATGCTTCCTCATGATATAAAGAATCGAATTGAAAGTGGAATTTCTGAAGCGGAATGCTTTGTCAACGAATTTTCTGGTGGAACCGATCACTATGCTGTCATTGTTGTGTCGAACTCGTTTGAGGGACAAACCCTTTTGTCTCGGCATCGCATGATTATGGATTTGTTTAAACAAGAAATGAGTACAGGCGAAGTTCATGCGCTATCCATAAAAGCGTTTACAAAAAAGCAATGGGAAACAGAAAAAACAATCAACATAAAGTCTGCGGCAAAATAGGAGCTAAAATGAACGAACAATGGAAAAATAAAATTCTAGAATCTACAAAAAATAATGAAATTATGGCTTACATTCGTGGAACTCCAGAAGCTCCTCGTTGCGGCTTTTCTGCTCGAGTTTTACGTGTATTAAATGAACTTGGCAGACCATATAACACAGAAAATATGGATAGCGATCCCGAGCTTTGGAGCACTTTAAAAGAAATGAACAATTGGCCAACTTCTCCCCAAATTTACGTTAAAGGTGAATTTGTTGGAGGGTGCGATATTTTTGTTGAAATGTACAAAAATGGTGAACTTCATTCCATGCTCGGCATACAAAAATAGTCATGTATACTCTAGAACGCTCCTCACACTTGCCAGTTTCCTGCGAACAAGCCTTTGCTTGGCATGAACAACCAGGGGCTTTTGAACGCATGATTCCCCCTTGGGAAAATTTGCAAGTCGTTCAAAAAACGGGGACCGTTCACGATGGTGACACTTTATCTTTAAAAGTAAAATTTGGTTTATTTCATTTTTTGTTTAAGGTACAGCACCAAAATTATATCCAAAATAAACAATTTCAAGACGTCCAAATTAAAGGTGCATTTTCTTCGTGGAAACACACACACCGTTTTGAAAGCATTGACTCTGGTAAATCTAAAATTACAGATTCCATTGAGTATGAACTCCCTCTAAGCTTTTTATCTCCGCTTGCCAATGCCTCTTTTATTGAAGACAAACTGGACAAACTGTTTGCTTATAGGCATCGGACTTTAAATAATGATCTCTATTTACACTCGCTGTATTCGCAAAAAAAATTGCGAATTTTGGTGACAGGTGCTTCTGGTTTTGTCGGTCATGATTTAGTGCCATTTTTAACCTCTGGTGGCCATACTGTTATTAGTCTTTCACGCAATTTATTTGCAAAAGAAAATCCAAATATTGCTGTGTGGAACAAGGAAACAAAACAGTTTCAAAATCCATCTGTCCTTGAAAACCTTGATGCCGTAGTTCATTTAGCTGGTGAAAACATTGCCTCAAAAAAATGGAGTGAGACAAGAAAACAAGAGCTTCTAGAAAGTCGCGTTCATTTTACAAAATCTTTGTGCAACGCCCTCGTTAAATTAAAAAATCCTCCAAAAACATTTATTTCTGCTTCGGGTATTGGAATTTTTGGAAATCGCAATGACAATGATATTTTGACAGAAGAATCGCAGCTAGGCGAAGGATTTCTTGCAAAATTAGCACATGAATGGGAAAACGCTAGCCTTGTTATGCAGTCTGCGGACACCCGCGTTGTGCATTTGCGTTTTGGCGCTATTGTTTCTTCTGCTGGCGGAATTTTAAAAAAATTGCTCACTCCTTACAAGCTATTTCTTGGAGGCCCTATTGGATCTGGCAATCAAATGTTGCCCTGGATTTCCATGGTTGACGTCCTTGGTATTATTTTATTTTCCCTTTCTAATAATAAGGTAACAGGCGCTATTAATGCGGTTTCTCCTCGAGTCGTTACCAATGAGCAATTTTCTAAAATTTTAGCACAGGTTCTTGATAGGCCGAATTCTTTACGCATACCTGAAATGGTTGTGGAATTGTTTTTTGGAGAAATGGGCAAGGAAATGCTTTTGTCTGGGCAACATGCCAAGCCAAATAAAATAACACAGTTAGGATTTGAATTTTTGCAGCCGCATTTGCATGATGCGATGACGTACTACTTGGGCTACTAAAAGCTCGCTAGGCTTGTTCAATTTGTTCTAGGTCAAGGCCCGATGCTTTAACAATTATATCCAGCGACACCCCTAGAGCTTTAAGGCTTCTAGCCATTTCAAAAGCCTTTTCTCTCGTCGCTCTCAACTCCGCTGCACGCACAGCAGTATTGAAATCAAGCTCATACTTCAATTCTGCATCATACCTAGCCCGCGCGACTGGGTCTTGGCTGACATATTTAAGCTTTTTATAGGCTTGATCAAAAACTTGACCTTGCATAGACAACTCCTCCAACACTTTCTCACTAGGCGCCTTCAAAAATAACGTCCACTTCTCAAGCTGGCTCATCGTATCATAGCTCTTTTCAGTCCATTTCGGAAGCTCTAAAAAATGAACTTCAAAATCAGTTAAAAAGCGGCTGTGATCTTCTAGGTTTGCAACCCCATACACGTTGTGAAAACATTCATTTTCAATCGCTTTGAAGTTTAATATATTGATACAAATTGATTTTTTTAACTTAAAAAAATCATCTCCACTCTCAATTTGTCCCCCATATAGGTGTGACCAATAGTAAAGAGTTCTTTTGGCAAAACTTTTTTCATCTCGTATCTGAACCTCAATGTTTATGTAGGTTTCATCATCCAATAATGCCTTCACATCAAGGCGTGTTGCCTTTCCATTTATGTGATCTTTGACAATTTCTGTGTTTTCAAAAACAACTTTTTTAACTTTTGTTTCATTTTTATCCTCAAAAACACTGTTTACAAAATCAATAAACAGTTGTTCATTATCGCCAAATATGTTTTTAAATGCGAAATCCCACATTGGTGGAAAAATCCTGTTCTCTATGCTCATGAGAATATTAGTCCTTTCATTTTTTGATCAATTTTGATCCGCGATAATAAACAGTTGAGTAGGCTACTAAAAAAACTCCTTTTGCGCTTCTATTTTCACAATTCCAGTATAATTTTGCAGTGGCACGTAGCCTTTTTCAATCAATATTTTAGCCGCTTTTATGCTGTTAAATTGTGTTCCAATGCCGTCTAACAGCTGTTCACATAAATATTCCAGCAAATTCACGTCCTGTAACCTAGACAATTCATTTTTAAGATATTCAACCACAATGCCATAATCTAAGGTATTTTCGAGTCTATCTTCTGTATTTTCAAATTTTAATTGCAAAGAGAGATCAACCTTAATATTTTGCCCAATTTTTTTTTCATATGGGTTGGCTCCTAAAAAAAGAAAAAAACAAAGCCCTTGCAAATGAATCCAAGCATAATTTGCTTTACTTATTCCATTGTTTTCGCAGCAAATTGATTTTACATCCATATTTATATATCCTTTTCTTTATTGTCGCAAACAACAAGGAATAATTTAACATGACACTCTCTGAGCTCTCAAAAAAACACATAACACTGACAGAACAATATGGCGCTCATAATTACCACCCACTTGAAGTTGTGATTACAAAGGGGAACGGAGAGTGGCTATGGGACCTAGACGGAAAGCGCTACCTAGACATGCTCGGCTCTTACAGTGCCGTGAATCAAGGACACTGTCACCCCCTTATGCAAAAAACACTGCTTGAACAAGCACAAAAAGTCACACTCAGCTCGCGTGCTTTTCACAATGATCAAATGGGACCATGGCTAAAGCAATTAACAGAACTCTGTGAAATGGAAATGGCCTTGCCCATGAATACGGGCGCTGAAGCCGTGGAAACGGGCTTAAAAATTGCACGAAAATGGGGGTATTTGGTTAAAAAAATACCTAGACACAAAGCGCAAATTATTGTTTGTGAAAATAATTTTCATGGAAGAACATCTACCATCGTGGGTTTTTCGAGCGAACCTCAATATAAAGATGATTTTGGCCCTTATGATGGTGGCTTTATTTCTGTGCCCTTTGGAAATGCATAGGCCCTTGAAAAAGCTATTACAAAAAATACTGCTGGTTTTTTGCTAGAGCCCATTCAAGGAGAAGCAGGAATTATTGTTCCTCCACAAGGCTACTTAAAAGAAGTTTCTGATATCTGCAAAAAACATAATATTTTATGCATGATGGACGAAGTACAAACCGGCCTTGGCAGAACAGGAAAACTTTTTGCACACCAGTACGAAAATGCCAAACCAGACTTACTACTACTGGGCAAAGCACTTGGTGGCGCTTATTATCCCATCTCTGCAGTGCTTGGGTCGCGCGCAATTATGGGTTTATTAAAGCCTGGCGATCACGGTTCTACATTTGGAGGGAATGCTCTTGCATGTGCTCTTTCTCAAACGGCAATGGACATTATTGTCAACGAAAATTTACCTGAAAGAGCCTTTAAAATGGGTGAAAAATTTCGCTCTGAGCTTGCAAAACTACCAAAAGAAGTCGTGAAAGAAGTGAGAGGAAAAGGGCTTTTGAATGGTATTGAATTGCAACCAAATGCAGGGCATGGACGTTTTTACACGGAACTGTTGCAACAAAAAGGCATTCTAGCAAAGGAAACTCATGATAAAATTATACGTTTTACACCACCTCTTGTTATTGCAGAAGCTAGCCTAAATTTTGCCATTGAAACCATAAAAGAAGTTTTGTCTAAAACACAAGCAAAGTGGGAACTTAAATAAGCCCAAGAATATAACTTGCCGATCGCCCATGTCCAACGGGTTTTAATATTTTTAATACTTGTTTTTTCAAACCTTTTAGTGGCGGCGCTTCAAAATGCACCACTTCTTTTCCCATGGCACCAGAAACGACTTGCATGGGTTCTTTCCCTCGCAGCTCGCCAGTTCTGATGGGCATAAGGCCGGAATAACCTGTGGGAAATAATGCTGCTTGCCATGCACAAAGTTGTTTTAAGGTGAGAGTCTTGTGAAAATGTGTTGTGGCATCAAAAAGAATTTCCACAAGGCCATCCACATTTCTTGGCGGGTTAGGCAAACCAAAAGTGTTGAGGCCTAGCCGCTTTGCAATGGAAGACCGCACGGCATCAGGATTTATTTTTTCACCTTCTATAGCACTTGTGCTCAAGCTTTCGTCTATAAATACTTTAATACCCGCTTCTTGCAAATCATGCTCTGCAAACAGAGCCCGTGCTCCAATCAATTTCCCTTGTTGCTGCCGGCACGCTGCAACTATTTGTAATACCTTGTCATTTTTCCATGTAAAGTGTGGCCAATGTTCGTTTTGCCAAATCCAATGAAGCATTTACGCCTCCAAATCGCTTCACATTCTGAAGCGATTAACCCATCTAATCGCTTCAGAATGTGAAGCGATTGTACCCAGCAATTGCTTCAAACACAAGGTTCGTATATGTGTGTTAGGTTGATGACTCCATTAAACTAGGCCCACTTCAGCAACAAAGGACAACAAAAAATGCAAGCGCAAAGCCTTCAGCAAAACGAAATGTCTGCAAATCAGTCTCAAGAATTTAGTTTGGAAGAAAACTACAAAGAAGAAATTTACAAAAAAGCCCTAGATCTTTATGCACAACCTTTTTTAAAATTAATTCAGCAAGCGGCAAGCGTGCACAAAGAAAATTGGCCAGAAGCGGACATTCAAAGCAGTGCGCTTCTTTCTATTAAAACTGGCCATTGCCCTGAAGATTGTTCTTATTGTCCACAAAGTGCCCGTTATGAAACTGACATTCAAAAGCACCCTCTCATGCAAGTGGACGACATTCTTGAAAAGGCACAAGCTGCAAAAAATAATGGAGCAACGCGTTTTTGTATGGGTGCCGCGTGGAGAAAACCGCCGCGCGGAGAGCAGTTTGACAGGGTTCTTACGGCAATTAAAGAAGTGAAAAAACTCGGCATGGAAACTTGTGTGACGTTAGGCTTACTTTCAAACGAACAAGCTGCAGAACTCAAAGAAGCTGGGCTCGACTATTACAATCACAATGTAGACACCTCAAAAGATTTCTACGACAAAATTATCACCACTCGTAAATTTGCAGACCGCGTGCAAACTCTGTGTGAGTTGAGAAAAAATGACATTAAAGTTTGTTGCGGTGGAATTCTTGGAATGGGAGAAACTCAAGAAGATCGCATGAAACTTCTTTCTTTTTTAGCAAGTATGGATCCACAACCAGAAAGTGTTCCTATTAATTTTTTAGTCAAAGTAGAAGGCACTCCTCTTGCAAGCCAAGACAATATTGATGTGCTTGAATTTATAAGGACCATTGCCGTTGCTCGTATTCTTATGCCAAAAACCAGAGTGCGTTTATCCGCAGGGCGCATGCAACTTAATAGAGAGGCGCACGTCTTGGCATTTACAGCGGGCGCGAATTCCATCCATTCTGGCGAAGTTTTGCTCACCACGCCGCTTCCTGGCACATCTTTCGATGAAAAATTATTACGCGATATGACAAAGCCCTTGGAATTTAATTAATTTGTTATGACAACTTTAAATTATCTTGAAGAAATTTGGGAGCAATCTCATAAAAAATTGAAAGAAGATAATTGTTATCGAAAATTATACTCACACTTTCAAAACAGCCCTGTTTTAAATTTTTCCAGCAACGATTATTTGGGTTTAAAAAATGACCCAAGAATTTGTTCCGCCGGAACCCAAGCTGCACAGGTTAATGGCGCGGGTGCTGGCTCATCAAGAAGCGTGTTGCAATCAGATTCCCTTATAGAAAAGCTAGAAAATTACTTTTGCGAAAATACCGGGTTTAAATATGCGCTCTTTTTACCCTCTGGTTTTGTGGCAAATTTAACTTTTTTTGATGTCATCAACGCTTTTTCTTTTGAGGAAATAAATCAAGAATTTTTTATTGATCACCGTTGTCATGCCAGTATTTTTTTCTCTTTGAAAAATACCGTCTCACGATCTTCTATTTTTAAACACAATGACTTGACCCATCTTGAAAAAAAA
>JAZKEW010000085.1:4409-9368 GCA_040386785.1 Bdellovibrionota bacterium | reverse complement strand
TTCCAAATGTTTTGATCAAAATCTCCTTGAAATTCAGGAATAATGCCTGTGCCAATGACGTTGGAACTAATTTTTGCAACGGCGCTCTCTGCAAAAGCGTTGTCACGCACGAGTTGGCGTGCACGATTGCGTAGAGTTTCAAGCGAAATTTGTGTTTCTAAATTTGCGAGGGTTGTGTTTGTCTGCCAACGAAAAGATGGGGAAGTGGTAGCGCCTTCGTAACCACGTTTGTGTTGCTTGTTTTTATTGAATTTTTCTGAGAAATATTTTATAAATGCGGACATTTCAACCCCCAGTAAAAAGCTACTATGAGGGTTGGTGGGTGTTGCAAACACGGTGGGGTGGGAAAGTGGCAATTTTTTTAAAAAGTATTTTAATTTTTAGTGGATGGCTAAAAATGATTAAGACTAACTTTTTGTTTCTAAGTAATATTTTCAAACTATTTACAAATGCTAGAAAAATATCTGTTGATAAAAAAAAATTATATTATATATCAATTATAAATGAAATGGATATTGACGATGAAAATTTAAATGAAATAGATAAAGAAAAGTCTGATTTTATTTATGAAAATTCAATTAATCTTTTAAAAGAACTTAACGAATCAAATACTTTAATAAAAAACAGAGCGATGCTAATCTTGTCATACCTAGTTATGGCTATAAATGCCATAATTTATTTTTTTGTTTTGCAAGGGGATAAAATAAAAAAAGATAATAACTATATTAATACAGAATTTTTTTTAGTAACACTATTCATACTATATTGCATTTTAGCTATCTTAATATTAAAATTTATCATACCAAAGCAGGAGTCTTCAAATGGTATTTATGCAGAGCCAAAAGACTTTATAAATAAGAATAATTTTCCCATGAATGTTAATCAATTAAAAATAGCTCAATCAAAATGTATCCAATTAAAATATAGTGAATCGATAGAGAGTCATGATAAAAAAGGAAAAACCTTAACTATATATTATTTTTTAGTAGTGCTATTTCTTTTCATTAGTATAATAATATCAGTTAAAATAACGTTAATTTTAAAAATAATTTTTATTATTTTATTTATTATTTTTTCCATTATTATTTACTTTCTTTAAAAAAACCATCCTTTACAATGGACTTCCCATTTCTTAGAAAGAGATTACCTTTTTTTTGAGTTAATTTTTGCATTTGCATTTCAACCATTGTTCTATCTCTTTCATGAGCAGTTTGAGGATTAATTTTTTTTTGATCCTTATTTTGGCTTTCAACTTGTTTAGGGGGGAGGGCTTTTTTTTCGTTGTTGTTACTCAATTTCCGTGTCTCCATAAAAAATATTTCAAAATAAGGATTTGAATCAATCGCTTTTTAAGAGGTTTATACACCCCGAATAAAGCTCAAAACAAAAACAATTCGACCAATTGGAGTTCCTAGGGTTTTAACGCCAATAACCATAAAATGCCTTAAATTTATACCTCTGAGCAAGAGCATAGTGAGAGGTCACACACTTAGAACTTTTTGTGATTATTCATTGTGCAACCTCATTAACCCTGCAATAAGCATTGATTTTCTTATGTTATTCAATTTATCTTCTGAAATATTATCTAATTTACTTTTTAGCTGAGATATAGTGTCTTCAAATTTTTTAAATTCTTCTGAAGATTTAATTTCTGAAAAACAATTTTCAACTCTTGGGGATATTTTTTTTATCCCTTCTGCGACCGTTGACAAAGTTTCTTTAAAGCTGCCTGAGTTCAAAATTGATAGAATACTATTTTGAAAGATCTGTTCAAAGTTTAAAAAATCTTCTTTTGGGTTATTTAATGTACTTTCTTCAGCCATAAAAATCTTCTCCTAAAATAACTAGTGCAAAAATTTTATACACATCCTAGATGGTACAACGAAATAATCTCACGTCAAGGGTAGAGTGTAGTATCAAGAGTTTTGACTGAAACTGAGAAGTGAGTGGGATTCTAAAAAATCTTCTGATCAGAAGCTAAAAATCTCATCAAGATAGTGACATTTAGCACGTGCTTCCCCTGAAACTCAACTTTAAATTCCTGAGCAATTGTATTTAATTTTCAAGCTGAAATTGAAATGTATGGATGATCTTCTTTAATTTTGGTGACAAAATCAAAAATTACATCCTTCATTTTGTACCACATAAGGTCTTGAACCCCTTGTTTAATACCACCATCTTCACATTGCTTTGCCATAAAAAGTCGAATCATTATTTCTGTATTCAAATCCATACCAGTGGAAGCATCTTTTTTTTGTTCCCATTGAGAAACACTTGAGCGATCAGCTGCATTAATTGCACGGGAAAATTCTTGTTGAGTTAATTGAAAATGCCAATTAAAGCTTAAAAATTAAGTATCAATAATCCAGCAGATAGTTTATCAAAAACATGTACCATCAAGCCTTAGCATGACTTAACTTTGGACGCATTTTGAATTCCAGTTTTTTCTGTTAGCCAATTAAATAATGATTCAATTGGCTGGCGAATTTTACTTATCCCAGTGGAATATAATTTTTCAAAAATATCTAATCTTGTTTTTGATTTTGATAATTTAATTGTGGTAAAAATTTTTGTATTATTTTCTTTCTCTAGTTTTTCTTTTAGTTTTGCATCACAATATATGTCGAAGTTACGTAAGTTTTCAAGAATTTCTCTTGCAGCAGTTAGATCGTGCATGCTTGCTTCAGTCAATTTTATAATTCCAGGAATCGGAATTGAGTTATCAACATCATGCGCAAAAACATGTAATCTTAATTTTTAAGCTTCAATTGGCATTTATGAGCTGTTACCTTAAATACATTTTATCATCTTACAGTGTTCAATAACAAACATCTTCTCTGTATAGCCTACTTTTCCTGCACAAATTTTTGTGATAAGGTCACCCTCGTGTATTTATGTTTTTTTGTTTTTCATAAAACTATAAATTATTTGTTATTTTTATAGTTAACAGAAATTAGAAGGTAAACTTATTGAGTTTTTATTGATCGCCTTTATTTCATAGGGAGGGTGTATGACGTCTCCGATCACGTCTCAATCTGGTCAGCGTTCCAAAGTTTCATATGGTTCCAATCCTAGTGAAGAGCCGAGCACCTCCAGTGGTTCTCAGCCCAAATATTTTGCGCTTCGTTGCCATACAGCAGGCGACCTTATAACGGCGTACGAAAGTGCGGACAAAGAAGAAGATAAAGAGCAATGTTCATATTTACGAGAGATTGCAATTGAGGCTGTTAAACAATTCGAAAGTGACACAAATGCGCATGATTTAAATATAGAGGAAATTTCAAAATTATCAGTTATCAATAACGAAGAGATTTACAGGGCAGTGGCCAATAGTCTGTGCGCAAAGGCGAAAAAAGACGCAGAAGCTTTCTTATTAGCAAAGCCAAAAAATTTAGAATGCTTGGCTAGAATCATGTGGTGTAAACACAGTATCTTGGATACATACGACCAGAACCTGCCGGATAAGTACCTAAAGCTGATGCTCGAGCACTCTGAATGGGACATTTCCTTTCTAGAAATACTCAGCAATTTTTTAGATGCCATGCTTCACCGAGGAGTGGAAATCAAGCCTAAACAAGCAGAGTCCATAGGAAAACGGTTGGAAGAACTGCAAAAAAATGCTGGTAAAGGCCCACGAGCAGATGAGCGGAAATTCAAAATTCAATATTTGCAGCAAACCATTCTAAGAATGCTGAGCTCTAAAGATCGAGTGCAGATGGCCGCAAGGCAAGCATTTTCGTTTTTTATGGCGCTAGTTTATGTGGGCGGAGCGGGTGGATCTATTGCTGTTGCAATTATTTCGGGCGGACTTGCTATTCCTGTTGCAATTCCAGCAGTTGCTGAAAGCTTACTTACAAGCAAGGACCATGTTGAGAAGATACGCTCTTCTATTCTAGGGGGAAAAGAAGCTTGGTTTGACACTCTGAATGCACAGCGTGAGCGCATTTTTTATGTGTGCCGGAAAAAAGATTATAATGCAGATGAGATTGCTCTGTTAAAAAAGGAATTTCTGCTTTTACAGAATAATGAAATTGACTTGAAAATTAGATTTGGAATTGTGAAGACACTAGAGCAATTAGCGCAGTTCCACCCTGCGGATTATGTGCGAGAATGCTGTTTAAATGTTTTGCAGTTCTACTGGGCAGAACCAAAGCTAAGTGAAATGCTCCTGGCTTCAGTCGCCAGGTTATCTGTTTTGGTTGATCAAAAACATGAATCATGGTTTCATGACTTTTTTGATCACCTTGATCAAAGTCAGAAGGATAAATATAAACAACTACGACAAAAGTTTCAAGCACAACCTTCTCCTGTTCACCCTCAAACGAACATTATTAAACTAGCACAATTAAAGGTAGATTCTAGACCTACGCCCAAAGAAAAACCTGGTTCTTCAAAAGTCCACACGATAGCAGATTCTTCTTTGTCAGATTTCTCATCTCCTAACTCTGATGCAATGCAAGTTAAAGATCATATAAGGAAGCAAGCCGAGAAGAGAGACTGTAATCGCACCTCAAGGATTCTCTTTGTCAACAAGTCGCGCTACTTCCTCGAATTCAAAGACTGTAAAGACGATAGTGGCTACTTTCTTTCAGATGCTAAGGCTGCATTCGCATACAGAACGGAGGTTCCCTACTTCGAAGACAACAGGGAAAAAGGGAAAATAGAATTTCTGCATACCCTTCCTAAAGGATATACCGGTGGAATTGTGCACACTAAGCGAGCGCATACGGCATGTGGAAGTGTAGGGTATGTGAGATTCAAGGTGGTGGCGACAGAAGAAGGAAAAAACTACATAGTTTGTTGTGGTTTTTCTACTGTGTATTCAGGCATAAACAGCGCTGGAGTAGAAATCAGAGGCGAGAATGGCAGTACAGACGGCAACCGCATTAGTGAACACGGTGTGGATCCAACAGGAGTTGTCAGTAATGTTGATAAACTGTGCTCTTCACCTCATGCAGC
>JAZKEW010000085.1:0-4399 GCA_040386785.1 Bdellovibrionota bacterium | reverse complement strand
TTCTAATGAGTTCTACTACTTGTCTAAATCGTGTCAAGCGTTCAAAGTAAGCTATGCTTTCACCAATGCAAGCCAAGCAAAGTATACTTTTACCATAGAAGACTACCCACCTCCTTCTTAGTAAACAAAATATCGGTGACGTGACATAGGGCATCCTTAAAAAAACATTATCCGGTGAAAACCTAAAAAAGAATAGTACACAAAAATAGTGTACTATTCCTCTTAAAGAGGTTGCATGATCAACCGAGTGGAAATGACCAAGAGTGCTCACAAAGAAATTCAAAAAGCTCCGCAGCAGGTCAGACGAAAACTTGCTCTTTGGATTGAGACCGTAAAATCCATTGGCCTTGATGCTACAAGACAATTACCGGGCTATCATGATGAGCTCCTGCAAGGGACACGAAGCTTCAATTGGCATTCATAATATATGTCCCCGTTGATTTAAGGTTGAGTAAGGGAATCTTCCTCTCTAATCATGAAAACTAGGTACTTAAACTTTATGTCGCACTTTTGAGCTCTCAATAGAATACCAAATATTAATATATTCAATTATGCCTATGAATTAAATATGAAAATTATATTTTTGTTAAAAAATACTAATTTTATTGAAATAATATATTTTAACAAACCAAAATTTTTGTTTGAAAAAATCATATCATGTTGTCGAGTGTTAAAATGCCCTATTTTTTTCAAAAAATGACTTTACCAAATTAGTTGGCGGCATGATTTCATCCATTAAATTCCTAAAACTTCTCAAATACGCTCACCACTTTTTTAAACCCCGCTCCCAATTTACCCATCAATTGCTGTACAAGCCCAAACTCAATCCGCCTCATTTCATCGAGAGCGACCTATACCTGACAAGCTTCCCCTGAAACTCGACTTCAAGAGCCCTCTCAGAGAGGTATTTTAATAGTAGTAACAAAGCTATATTTTTTCTATGTATTTTAATAGGTTGCTATTGACGAAATCAAATCTTCGATTATCCTTAATTTGCAGGTTGCTATAACACTTAGCAACGTTTCATGATGTTAAAACTTAGAAGTTAAGAGGGCTAAAATGACAACAAGCAAAAGAGTTGCGACAAAAGCGAGTGAACAGTTAAAAGATAAAAAATCTACTAAATCAGAAAAATCTGTTGCCGGCAGTGATTTAGCTCAAGCAAAAAGAGAAGCAGATAAAAAGAAGAATAAGAAGAAATAGAAATCACTTGTAGTAAATTACGTTTATTACGGATTTGAAAAGGAATGTGATGGCGGAAATTATTTAATTTGTTTAAAGAATAAAAATATATTTTGATAGTTGAGATGATAATGACAATTAAAAAGTTAAAAATATTAGGCTTTCGTGGCTTTAGTTCAGAACAGAGTATTGAATTCTCTGCTCCAAATGGGACTGATAATGGAAGTGGGTTGACGATTATTACTGGAGCAAATAATTCTGGTAAGTCTTCAATTATTGAGTGCTTAAAAGCTAGAAATTCATCACAATCACCAAGTTTCTCAGTTGGATCTCGAAATCCAAAATTAGACTCTGTTGAGATAGAGTATACTGTGGGTGAAAAAATCGAAAGAATTACTTCTTTAAAAAAAGGGAGTAGTGAAACAACAAAAGCGAATTATGATGCTAATTTTCAAATATTTGTCTTGCCTTCTAGAAGATCATTCAGTCCCTTTTTTTCAAAAGGCTATAATAACCGGCAACAATATACGATCAGTGACGGACTTCAACCATTAAGAAGTCCATCTATTAATAATTTTCATCAAAGATTGTTTACTATTGAGAAGGATCCAGAGAAATTTAATCAAATTCTTTATGAAGTTCTAGATTTTAAGCCAGATTGGTCAATTGATCAGACAGATCAAGGGCAACATTTTTTAAAATTTTACAACGGTAATTATTCACATACAAGCGATGGAATGGGTGAAGGTATTATAAATATATTCTCCATAGTTGACTCTCTTTATGATTCTAAACCAGGAGATGTTGTTGCTATTGATGAACCAGAGCTTTCTTTACACCCTTCCTTGCAAAAAAAAGTATTTCATTTATTTAATAAATATTCCAGAGATAGACAGATAATTATATCCACTCATTCTCCGTATTTTATAGATATTAGATCAATATTAAATGGCGCTAATATAGTAAGAGTCACAAATCAAGGCAATGGTACAGAGATTTTTCAAATGAATGAAGAATCTAAAAAAATAATAAACGAGCTTACAACAGGTAATTTATACAATCCACATATACTTGGACTTAACGCAAAAGAGCTATTTTTTCTAGAAGAAAAAATTATTATTCTTGAGGGACAAGAAGATGTACTTTTATTTCCAAAAATTTCAGAACAATTAAATATTGAGCTTACTGCATCATTTTTTGGATGGGGGGCAGGTGGGGCTGGCAATATTTCAAAAATTTGCTCATTATTAAAAAATCTTGGATTTAAAAAAGTTGCAGCAATCCTTGATGGTAATAAACTAAATACAGTCCCTGGTTTAGAAAAATTTTTTCCAGACTATCATTTTTGTTCTATATGTGCTGATGATATAAGGACAAAATCAGAAAAAAAATCTTCTCCTGCTGTGAATGGCTTATTAGACAAAGACCTAAATATAATAAATAAATATAAGGAAAAAACCTATACACTTTTTTCCGACCTTAATATTTATATGAATAAAAAAATTGAAACCGGACAAAAAATATAGGATAGATAACAACTTGATTTATGTGTAGTAGATAGTATTTGTTCCCCGTTTTTAAACCGATTGAAGTTACAATTTTTACGCATAATTTTATAATCATTTTCTAAAACTTCTCAAACACACTCACAATTTTTTTAAAACCAGCCCCTGATTTACCCGTCAATTCTTGCATAAGCCCTAGCTCAATGCGCCTCATCTCATCTAAAGTTCTATATTTAATTTTTTTTCCCTGAAACTCAACTTCAAGAGCCCCCTCAGCAATTGCATTTTGCAAGTTAGACAATTGCTCTTTTAATTCTTCATTTGTCCTCATAAAAATCAATCCCTCCAATAATTCTCATGCTCATCAAGCTCGCGCCTTATTTTCTGCTTTTTTTGCGCGTTCATATTTTGTGCAATAGAAGCTGGTGTTGAAAATTGCTCTTCCAATTTTCTAAAGTGCTCCTCCTTCATGCGGTCATACCCAAGCAAAGCAACCGCAGCACGAGCATAATTTCTTGTATCCAAAGCCTCATTTCGCTCACGAATTTTAATCCACTCATATTTTTCCTGTTTTTTTTCGTTGACGGTACGGATATTTTCTTCTGCGGTGAGCATCATAAAAAAGTCTTGTGAATATTCTTGTGGAAAATGGCAATATCCATAGGGGAAAGTACCGTCATCTTCTCTACCATTTCGTAAAAACCCATACAGTTCTTGTTTTAAAACAGACGAGCCAACCATGGTAAGTCTGACGCCATTCGCAATTTTCTTGCCTTTGTAAGTAAAATCAATATTTTTTGGATTGGCGTGAATTGACGGCAAATTTTCTTGCCCTTTAATTGCCATCACACGCGCGGGTGAAAATTTTCTGCAAAAGTTGTACACATGAACTGTGTTGTAACCACTATCCACGCACGTCATTTGAATTTTGCGAAATTCACCAGTGTGCTCTATGATAAAATCTTCATTGAGAATTTCTGTTAATTCCTTCCAAACTTCTTCCCGCGCGGTATCACCAAACAAAACCCTGTAATCAATGGACCACGATTCTTTATTTCGCCCCCACGCAACTATTTCAAGCTCAAGCCTGTCTGCCTGCACGTCCACGCCGCAGGTTAAAAGTAAGCCCTCTTTTGGAACAATATTACGTTCGTATTTTTCACGCCTAGCAAAAAGTTCTTCCCATGCAATAGCTTCGCCTTTTAGTCGGTAAGGTTCACCAAGAACAGTGTTAACAAAAACACGTTCAAGATCTGGATTGCCTTTTGCCTCTTCGTATTCTTGTGCAATTTGTTCCCAAGATTTCCAGCCATGTGGCGAATACATGCTTGATAAATGAAAACCTATAACAGCGCGTTCAGGATATTTTGCAATCCACTTTCCTTTAGCAAGCATTTCTGTTTTATGAAATTCATTGAGAATTTTTCCTTTACAGGATTCACATTCATAAAAAACAGTTTCAGGCTTTCCTTTCTCCCATTTTAAATTCTTGAAATTTAAAATTTGAAAAAATGAACAATGTGGGCAAGGAACGTGATAATAACGCATATCTGATTTTTCAAACATGCGTGTAATTTTGCATTGATTTTCCATGGTGGGAGTTGAAACAGCCAAAATTTTTTTACTGTCTCCAAACGTATCTGCTCTTTTAATGGCGAGTTCAACAGGATCTCCTTCTTCCGTTGTCACTGGATACGAGGAAACTTCATCCA
>JAZKEW010000084.1:0-6043 GCA_040386785.1 Bdellovibrionota bacterium | reverse complement strand
GTAGCATATTTAGGCGGCTAAGAAAACCTCAAACTGTGACCGCGCGCAGTATATATACCAATAACATTATAAGTCCATCTTTTTTCAATATTTCAAAATACAAAAATCACCTCACAAAAAAGTGAACCTCATCAATTAATTTTCCTTTGGTAGAAATAAGTTTCAAATTATAGCTCCCTTTTATACTCGGCTGCCAAGGATATTTCTCAGAATTATCCGCAATCTCATCGTCATTTAAAACCCATTTTAAGGAATCATCTTGCACGCTAGATTCAAAAAAAATTCTTTGTTGCTCAGCCGGAATATCAGGATCAACTGCAATCATCATCCCTTCTACAGGATAAATAATTTTTGGAATAACGTGCTGCGACTTTGTTCCCAGAAGAAGGGGAAGATCCTCGTTAGGCTCTGTTCCGTGGATATACCACTCCCCATTTTTACTCAAAACTCCCCGTGGTGGTTTTGGAGAAAGATCTTTATTACGTTCATGCAGAACTTCCATAATTTGCGCCCACGCTGGAGCTGCGCCACTCACACCAGTCACATTCCACATAGGTTCACCAGAAAAATTTCCAGTCCACACGCCAACCGTATAACGACTCGAAAAACCAACGCACCAGTTGTCTCTCATGTCCTTGCTCGTCCCAGTTTTTACCGCTGTCCAAAACGGCAAAGACATTGGGCTATTCAGGCCAAATGTTAAACTACGATTCATTTTATCAGATAAAATATTGCCAATTAAAAAAGAGGACTGAGGGGAAATAACGTGTTTGAATTTAATATTTTTTTCTTCAACTGGAGAAAGAGAAAGTTCACTCCATTTTCCTTCGTTTGCAAATGTTCTATAAGCGTTTACCAAATTCCACAAAGAAACATCTGCTGTTCCTAGTGCTAAAGAGGGTCCATAATATTCTTCCGATTTTAAATTCTGAAAACCAAGTTGATTCATGCGCTCAACTAATTTTGCTACACCAATCATTTGCAATGTTTTTACTGCAGGAATATTTAAAGATGAGCCCAGTGCTTCTCTTAAAGTCACGTTGTCTCCATGATATTCCCTATCAAAATCTTGGGGGTGATAAACTGATCCAGGCCCTAAAGAAATATCGGCACTGGAATCATCAACAAGTGAAGAAGGGGTTAAATATTTTTGCTCAAGGGCAATGCTATATAAAAAAGGTTTTAAGGTTGAGCCCGCTTGCCTAAAAGCACGAACACCATCCACCTCATTTGCACTTGATAAGCCTCCAACACTTCCAACGTAGGCAACAACTTGTCCTGTTTTATTGTCTACAACTAATGCTGCTGCATCATTCATATTGTGGTCTTGCTTTGACAAAACTTGGCTTCTTAAAATATTGAAAACATTTTGTTGTATATTTCTATCGAGTGATGTTTGGTGAATATTTTTTTCCATTAAAATTCTTGCCACATGTGGTGCAAGAGCTACAACAGGAGAAATAGGACGGGGAAATAAACCTTGTGTTTCAATTAATTTTTTTACTAAAAAACAACGCTCTAATGAATTTAATTTTTTTAAAACTTCACACGCTCTTTCTCCTGCTTTTTGTAAACTTGCTTGAGGAGAACGAATTAACGCTGCAAGAATAGCGGACTCATCTTTATTTAATCCGCTTGGGTCTTTATTAAAAAGTCCTTGAGAGGCACTGGCAACACCTTGAAGTTCACCTCGAAAATAAACTAAATTTAAATAAACTTCTAAAATTTGTGCCTTAGACCAGCTTTTTTCTAAATCAAGTGCAGCTGAAATTTGTTCTTTTTTTTGCGCAAAACTTCTTTTTGTTCCTTTTGGTTTGAGTTTTTTCTCTAAAAAACTCACCACCTGCATGGAAATAGTGCTTGCTCCCCGCTGTGAACTTCGAAAAAAATGAGAGAAGGTTGCCGCAGATAAAGCAAGCCAATCAACACCACGGTGAGCGTAAAAACGTTTATCTTCACTTTTTATAACCGCATCGAGTAAAACTGGTGATATATTTGCAAGGGGAGTCCAACCAATTTGTCGGACTTTTAAATTCATTCTTTGAACATGAATTAATTGAGCATGACGATCGTATAAACGGTATTCAGACTCCGCTAAATTAGATTTCACCTGCTCAAATGATGGGAATTCACCCCACGCAGAAAAAGATAAATGAAAAATAAAAACAATAAATAAACTATTCTTCAATAACAATTTCATTATTTGGACTCTCCCCAAACATTTCTGGCGCATACATCGCTTCCAAGCGAGTTGCAGGCGTATTCATACGACCACTTTCATTGAAGCGAAGGGTATATTCAATGGAACTATTTCCTTTTGGCATATAGCGATAATAGGCACGATAAGCATCGAAGGCGCGTTCTTGATAAGCAGGATCAAGCCAGCCTGTAGTTTTTTCATTAGCAGTGGAGAGAGCAGAATCATTGCCAAGGCCGCTTCCCAAGATAATGGAACCGGCTGGAATGGGATCATTTAACACGACCCAAGTCATGTCCGATTGAGCTTCAAGCTCCAAATGCACTTTTACAATGTCGCCCTTACTCCAATGATTTTTTGTTTTTTGTTCAACAGGAATCCAGGTTTTTGTGACCTTATAGCCCGACGAGAAGGGAGTTTTTAAAGGAATTGCAACAAGACTTTGTATTGTCGCCCAAGGTTTTCCACTACCTGAGTGAGAAATAGAAAGCTTTTCCTGAGAATTTGGCCATTTTATATCAAAACTTGTTCCACTCGTCTGCTTGGACCAATTTAATATCATTTTATCGCCAGAACTCATTTGCGTTGATGTTGTTCCTGTCACAGGATCTTTTTCAAATAAACGGGCAAATTTTTTCATGGCTAAAACACCCCAAGCATTAGCTGTTGTGGTGTCCCAGTGTCCTAGTTGCTGACGAGAAATAGCTCCACGGGCCAGCCGGCCCATGTCGCTTTTCCACTTTGAATCATCAAGTTCTGCAAGTAAAAGTCTATTGGCATTTGTGCTTACTGACGTCATCATCCACCAAAGGGAATCATTTTCTTCCGTGGAAAAACCCATGGTGGTCCCTTGAAAGTTTAAACGGGAACGCAAAATACTATCTGCTTCTGCTTGTTTTAAACGAACATCGGGAACATCTTTCACTCGTTTTAAAAATTCAACCCAATCAATAACAGCAGATGTTGGCCACAGGTTAGGATTAATTTCTAAGGAATCAAGCATGGCCGCATTCGCTTTTTGATATCGAGAAAGGGCTTCTAATGCTGATAATTTACGAATGGTTAAATCTGCAGTAGGGAGATCACCGGAACGTTTGACACGACCCTCTACGAAATTTTTTAAGGCATTCAGCATACTGTCTCTTGAATCTTCAGATATATTTAATCCAGCTTCATCTGATAAAGAAAGTAAATAGGAAGTCAGAATATCGGAGCCATCGAGTGTTCCAATGGGAAAATATTTTGCAAATCCATCACTGTCTAAATAATTTGGCAAATCATTGACAATGGATTGCCAAAGGTTTTTATCCCCTAAAGAAACCGCCTTGGAAGCTCTTTGTTCAAGACAGCTAAAGGGATAATCGGTCATATAAGTATTCACACCAGCAAGTCCCGAAAGGATAGTAGGATTTAGTGTAACTTTAATTTCACCTCGATCGGTTAGGGCATCTTTCGGTCTTTCCACAGGAAGTTGATAATCTTTATCAACTTGAGTCAGGGTTGCTTGAAAAGTACGAACAGGGACAGCAGGAGCAATTTTTTGCGTAATTTTTATTTTATCAACAGCTTTCCCTTTGGTATCAAAGGCAGATATCTCGTATTTTAAAGAAGAAATACCGAGAGGAATATCAACAGGCCACGGTATTGTTTTTGCTTCATTGGCTGCTAAAGAAATGTTTGAGCGAGAAAAGTCTGGTATGCCTTTGGCTTTTCCAGTTAAGGTAACAGACATAGGTTGGGCCGTTGTGTTTCGTAAAGTGAATTCAAGCACCAGATGATCGCCTTCACGGGCAAGTGGAGGTACTCCTGATATGAGCATGAGGTCTTGGGTTGTATGAATAGTTGCGTAACCAGTGCCAAAAAGTGTTGGCCCCCCATGCGCAACAACGGCAATTTTAAAACCCGTAATGGAGTCATTCATAGGGAATTGAACTTGTGCATCTCCATTAGCATTCAACTTAACGTTGGCATTCCAGTACACTAAGCTATCAAATATTTCCCGAGAAATTGCTTTTCCTCCGTCTCCACCAGAAGACACCGCCTTTAAACCAAAATGTCGTTTTCCAACAACTTGACTTTGTGCAGTATAGGTTTCTATTTCATAGCCGCGAGGACTCATTATTTCCTGTAAAAGATTCCAACTCGTATTGGGTTTTAATTCAAGTAAACCTTCATCAACAACAGCAACAGCGACTTCGCTATCCTTTGGTAAAAGTTCTCCATTGGGTCCAGTGACATGGATTTTTATATTTGCCTTTTCACGAACCTCATAAATATTTTTAGACGGTTCGACTTTTACGTTGAGTTCATGAGGCTTCCAATCAACATGAATGGACGCAATTCCTAATTTATAGGCAGGCTTACCAAGGTCAATTAATGCTGTCGGTTGAATATCACCAACTCTGCCACGAATAACTAATGCAGAAACGAAAATATTGGGAGAATAATTCGCCTTAATAGGAACTTGAATCAGCGGTTTAGCACCAGACAATGGAACCACAAAGGAGTCGAGAATTCCTTCCCGCTCAACGGTAACTAAAGCGGTTGCTTCCTTAAATGGCATACGAACTTGAAACACCGCTTTTTCACCAACTTCATAGTTTTTGCGTTCTGGAAGAAGATCTATTTTATCGGAGTCATCTTGTGCAAACCACATTTGCTCAGAATCAGAAACCCAAGTTGAAGAATATGAGTAAGAAGAATGGCCTGCTGCATCCGTTGTTTTTGCTTGTAAAATAATATTTCCAGACACAGGTGGAGTTCCATTGCACGCAAGCAACCCTTTTTCATCGGTTTTTCCCGCGCAGGCTTGACCATGTTGAACTAATTGAGAGCGATTTTCATAGGAATAAAATCCACCCACAAGACGTTTACGGTGGGTGTATGTTTTTTGCTCTAAAAATTGAACCTCCACAGGAGCATTGGCAACGGATTTTCCGCGTAAATCAACAACAGCAACATTGAATTTAAGAGATTTTTTTGTTGCAAACCAACTATCTGGTTTGATGCCAACAAGATAAGAGGACGGGTAAATTGTCACGTTTCGAGCGACAGTTTGAGTTTCTCCGTTTGGATCATTGTACTCCAACTCCACTTGCATGGACTTCATTTGATCTTGTTTTTCTTGAACAACGGGAATGGAAAGTTTTGCTGTGCCTGATTTATCTAAAATTAAACTTTGTTTTTTCGCTTTATTTGTTTCGCTTGAATTTTCAGGACTATTTGTGTCAGGATTTCTATATTTGCCAAGGCCAAACCAGTAGTCTTCAAAAGAAGAAAAAGACTCAGGAGTGGAGTCGGTCACAAGCGAGCGGACTTGAATTGGCAATTTTGCAGCTGTTCCTCCTGAAAGATACTCAACCGAGAAATCGAAGGGAATTTCAGTTGCTGCAACAACATCTGTTGAAGGTGGCTTTATTTGTCCGCGCATGAGTGGAACGCGATATTCTTCCACTCGAAAATCACCGGAATGAATTATTTTTTTTGCGGCATTGACTAACTGAACCGAATAAACGCCCAGCGTCGCATTTTTAGGAATAGCCCATATGCTCTCAGAAACACTTGAGCCATGCCATGTGAGTGGTAATTCATAGCTCTGCTCACTTTCTTGATGAGTTATGATGACTTTTGTAGGTAAACTATTTTTGTTTGGTAATTCAGTTCCATTCGAAGTGTGTTTTCGCACAAAATGTTTCATGTGCACTTTTTCACCAGCATGAAAAAGCGTGCGATCAAATACCGTTGTTCCATATTCTTTCGCTAATTCATACGCTGATGGCAAACTAAATCGCCAAGCCTCAATGCCTTTATTCCAACTTGTGTGAACAAAAGAAAAATCATCTCCCT
>JAZKEW010000083.1:0-4196 GCA_040386785.1 Bdellovibrionota bacterium | reverse complement strand
TTATTTTTTTCTCCGAATATAACAACAGGCTATAATTTTCCAAAGCTTTATAACCGCTGGCTTGATTCCAAAGACTGGCAGTTTCAAAATCGTAATATGAGAATAGACGAAAAATCTGGGGCCAATTCAGGACTTGATGCTATATTTAATCTAGATAATTCCAAAAAAATACAACCTCCCTTAACAAATAACGATTATTCACTCGTTTCTAACTATCTTAAAGAAGTTTCTAATAATGCAAACAAAGTGCCTAATTGGCACCCAAATCAATACATCTTAATTTCAAATAAAAATTATTATGCAGCGAAGGTTGCGGATGCATTTCAAAATTGGACAACAGGTTATAGTCAAACACGCTTTTTTGCTCACATACTGCTAGATAGTAACAACGTCGATAGGCCAAACCTAACGAACTTGAAAAAATCTTTTTTTACTTTGGGACTCTTTTCTTTGGCGAAGCCAAAATATTTAAATAGTGTGGCTGAATTGTCTCATTTGGACCTAGCCATTGGAGATATTTTAAATACAATAAAAGCAAGAAGAATTGAAAATAGGACGCTGGTATTTATTATTATTCCAAGTAAAAATGAGCATGAATTATCGTCTGGAATTTATAAAATTCCAGGATTAATTGCAAAAAATATTTCGAATAAAAACATAAATATGAAAGATATACTTTCAACAATGTTTTCAAATATTGGTATTCCAACCGGTTCGAATATCAAAAGTGTGCCACAAAATGCAGATGGCAACATGTTAGAAATTAGAAATTATGTTCCAGAAGGAACATCAACAGCGAAAAAGCCTAATTTTTTAAAATATACCCTTCTTATAAAGTCTAATCCAAAACTTTGTGATCCTCTCATGTGGAAAAGCGCCCATTCTAAATTGTTCGGAATTCAAGCTGATTACCCCACTCACCGCATGATAGATTCTCGTACTATTGAAATATACCCTTGCAGTGTAACAAATAAATTTGTCAAGTTGAGCTGGTATCAAAATAACGAGCAAACAATCTCAACTGATTCCGAAAATTTAGATGAAAACTTAGACAAAATTGGAGGACATTTCTACTTTTTTAAAAACAAAAAAAACTTTCCAGAAATATTTTTCGGAAAAAAACTGATTTCATTTCAAAATATACTTTTTATGTTTAAAACTATGGATTTTCAAAGTATAAAAAATATTTTCTATGTCGATGAACATGAACTTGAAAAATCAATTTCAAATACAAAGCAATCTTTTTTTGGCTATGATGACATCGCTTCTGACAAAAACTCTAAACTAGCTTTATTTGTCACACCTTTATAACTCTGCAAAAATTACCCATTTAAAAAATAATATAAATTCCGATTTATATTCATGGTCACTTGGCATCTAAAGGAAACTATGAATAAATTAACTATAGGAAAAATTCTAATTTTTATATGCGGTCTTTTTTTTAGCGAAGTCGTCTATGCTCAATATTTACCCTCCGATTGGCAAAGCTCCGTCGCCGCTGGACAAGGAAACGCATTTACTGCCTGGGCAAATGACGGCTCAAGCATATTTTACAATCCGGCAGGTTTATCACTTTTACACAATAAACGTTCAAAAAATATTGTTTCTGATGCAAGAAGTCCTATCCCAGATGAAATTGAAGCGAATGAACAAATGCTGAATAAAATACAATACAACCCTCAAGATTGGACAGAAAATTTACTCGATTCTGCAAAAGCAAACCCTGGCAAACCGTCCTATTTATCAATGCAAGCTTTTCCCTATCTCGTCTTTGGTGGAAAAAATAGCCTTACCTTTCTTATTGGTGTGCCAGTGCGAAGTGAGAATTCTGCTGTATTTCTTGATGCCGCGAGTCCTAATAATGCGACAGTCAACTCTATAAATACGGCCTCAGTCGCTTTTGCAATTGCAGATTCCACAGCACTTGGAGGTTTTCGGTGGGGGATTTCCGTCAGACCCAACCATAGAACTCAATATGAAAATAACGCCCTCGATTACAACGGAACCCTCTCTACAAAATCTTACGCAGACACCATTGGTGATGATGGCACAAAAACAACTGCCGTCGCCCTTGATGCTGGCTTTATGGCAACTCTGAGCGATTATTGGTTTCCCACTATTGGCGCCTCTGTTCGCAATATACCGACAGGATGCGTCGACAACTATATTGACCCCATTACATTTAAACTTGAAACCATGTGCGGCACCGTTCGTCATGGAGGAACCGATTTATCCCCCAATGAATCACGGGTTGATCCAACGGAAGTAAGAGCTGGTGTTTCTGTCACTCCTCGTGGGCATATTGGAAGAAATATTGTCAACTTAAGATTATCAGCCGACGTCTTCCCTATTCCAATTAGCAGCAAAAATAAAAATTACGGCATTCCCAGCGTTGAACCTGCAGACTTAGTTCATATTGGTGGCGAGCTTTTTTTTGGGAGCGCTCTTGCTAAAAGCAATTTCTCACTTCGGGGTGGGTATATGAACCAAGAACCCACCTGGGGCGGCACCATAAACCTGAGCTTACTTATGATTGGTTATTCTTCTTACGTTGCAACAAGTGCGGTGCAAAATAGTCTTGATGTGATTCAAAAAAATACAGAGCGCCGACACATGGTTTACCTGGGATGGCAGTTGTAATTGTCCCATAAATTTGACTCTACTTCTAAAATAGTGGATATTTTAGGAATACTACTTCCAAAATATCCACTATTTTGGAAGTACACTCCTAAAATAGTGGATATTTTGGAAATTCAAAATGAAACGCCTTGTTAAAATTGAAAAAAATAAAAATATTCTGCTACTGGGCCCCAGGCAAACCGGAAAGAGTACCTTAATTAAGGAATTAATTGGGCCAAACGACCTGTATATCAATCTACTTCTTCGTTCTCAGTACAACAAATATAGCAAAGAAATAGAGGCTTTTCACAATGAAGTTTTATTCCACTTTAAACAAAAAGGAGCTTCACTTTGCATTATAGATGAAGTGCAAAAAATTCCTGCTCTACTAGATGAAGTACACGATTTAATTGAGTGTACAGATATGTGTTTTATTTTAACTGGATCTAGCGCACGTAAACTCAAAAATCATGGAGTTAATTTACTTGCAGGACGAGCACTTCCTCGTTCTTTATTCCCTCTTATTTACACAGAGATAGGAAATTCTTTTGACTTAGAAAAAGCTCTTATTTATGGAACATTGCCCAAAATATGGAATGATGATTTGAAAGACCACGAAGAATATAGCGATTTTTTGTCTGCCTATTGCGATACCTACCTAAAAGAAGAAATTCAACAAGAAGCCCTTGTGCGAAAATTAGATGCCTTTTCCCGTTTTTTAGACGTGGCTGCTATTAACGACGGTCAAATTGTGAATTATTCAACAATAGCAAGGGAATGTGGGGTGTCTGCAAAATCAGTGCAGGGCTTTTATGAAATATTAGAAGATACTTTTCTAGCTCACAGAATTGATGGCTGGAATAAAAGTGTTCGCAAACAGTTGGTCTCTCATCCTAAATATTATTTTTTTGATTGTGGCGTGAGCAATACTTTGTGTCATTGGATGAAAGAACAATTAAACAAAGATGAGCGGGGGCGAAAATTTGAACAGTTTGTTATTTTGCAACTCATTGCCTTAAACAGCTACCACAAATTGAATTTAAAATTTTACCACTGGCGTGACAAAAATGGTTTGGAAGTGGATCTATTAATCACAAAAGGCTTGAAAATTCTTGCGGCCGTAGAGTTTAAGTCAAACACGAGCGTGCACATGACCTCAGATACAAAGGCACTCACGGCTTTTCTTTCAGAAAATGGGGAGGTGCCTTGTTACGTGGTTGTTCCAACAGGCAACCCACGAGAATTGCAGAAGTCAATTTTGTACTACCACTGGAAGGAGTTTATTGAGACGGTTTTTCTTGCACTAGGCAAATAATTGTAGTCGGCAACCTTTACCCTTGAACAGCCAAAGACTTTCTTATACTTGAGCATATATTCTTTATTCTCCATTCGAAATTCGAAAGGGGTTTTTTTTATGTCTTGTATTGGCTCTATTAGAAATTGCTTTACACTTACGCCAGAGAAAAAAATTAATTCTTTAGATAGTAAGATATTAAGTAAAATTAACGATAAATTAATAAATAACCGTACTGCCCTTCAAAGGGAAGATATAAAAACTTTTCATACCAATTTCAAAA
>JAZKEW010000082.1:4663-8665 GCA_040386785.1 Bdellovibrionota bacterium | reverse complement strand
AATAATTTTAGGCTAGGCTGCAACTACACCCACAGTAAACCCGGAAGAACCATTTTTTTTAATTTGATTTGTTGATTCCATAAAATTCTCCGGAAATGTATTTTCCGAATCTTATACCATACAGTATTTTTTATTGTTACTTTACAGGAAAATTTATTCCCTCAAAATATATTTAATGGTGCTCTTTTGTCTTTTTGAATGAACGGATTAGTAATCAATGCCGGCATAGTTCTGTAAAAATGACGACAGCGTATTTCTCAGCCTCTCAACTGGGGCTCGAAGAAATTGCAAATACTATGGACAAATTTTTACGCCCAAGCGGCAATTTGGGCGTAGCCCGATGCACTAAAGATATCTATGGGAGAGTAAGAAAAAAAATGGTGGGTGCTTAGGGACTCGAACCCCAGACCCTCGCCTTGTAAGGGCGACGCTCTAACCAACTGAGCTAAGCACCCACATAAAGAGAAGAGACCTTCTCAAGTGGAATTCCTGATTATCGTAGCCAGCTAGGGATGTCAAGTAGCAAGGCTCATTAATTATCGAAGTAGGATAAATATTTTCCTCGAATGGGCTCATAGGTACTAAAGAGTGCATAAAATTTATCTACAAGAGTTCCCACTGCGCCAGAAGAGGTGTCGCGAAGTGCATGGGCAACATCAGTTTTATTGTACACAATGCCGTAGAGATACCTGTATAAAGTGCCGTCGGGCTGAATAAAAAACAGTGCAGCCGCGTGCGAATAATTTCCTTCATCATCTTTTTCGTAATAAAAATTGAGTTGTTTTGCCAAGGGTTCAATGTTTTGTGGGGGGCCAACAAAAAAATTCCATGCTCCATTTGGATTGCCTGTTTTGGGCACCCAGGTGTCGTGAATTTGTTTTGCCTTTACTGCGGTATCGGTAGGGTCGAAGCTAATTGAGGCAACTTCATAGCCTTTGCCAAGGGGCGTACGCAATTCTTTTAAAACCTCTGCTAGGTTTAAAAATTGAAAGGTGCACATGGTTGTGCATCTGTAGTAGTTAAGAGTGAGAATAAGAGCAGAATTATTTTTTAATAATTCACCTATGGTTTTCTTTTGACCATCTTGGTTTGTGAAGGATAAATTAAGGTCAATTTTTTGCCCGAGTTTTTGGTAAATTTTGTCTGGGGCGTCGATATTTTTGTTAACTTCGCTTGTAGCAGCAAAAGTGGTTGCTGTAGAAATAAAACAGCAAAAACTGCACAAAAGAAGAAGGGGTTTGAACATAATTCCTCCATTCAAAGATGATATATCCCAATTTGCAGTATTACCTTATTCGTGTTAAAAACGCCAGAATAAAGGGGAATTTATGTCAAACATTTTAAAACAAATTCGCTGGCAACAAAGGTATTTAAATTTAGAAAAATCATTTTCTAATTTAGAAACAACGGTTTTAAAAAAGAATTTAAATACAATTGAACAAGCTGGGCTCATTCAATATTTTGAAATTACTTTTGAACTGTGTTGGAAAACAATAAAAGATTATTTGGAGGCTGATGGAATTTCAGTGAATTCTCCTCGTGATGCCATTAAACAAGCCTTTGCTGCTAGTATAATAACGGACGGTGAAGTTTGGCTGGAGGCACTCGAAAAACGAAATTTAGTATCACAGATTTACCAAGAAGAAATAGCAAATTATATAGCCACTTTAATTACTACAAAATATTACTTATTATTTAAAGACTTAGTTGTATTTCTGAAAAATAAGCATTAAAAAAACATATTGAGCTATTTGGGAAAATTATTTATGGGGAATAAAAATTTTTGAATACCATCCATCCAAAAGTAACACATAACTTCTTCAATTTTTTTGGTTGCTTTGTCGTTTGAAAGGCAAATAAACTCCGCATTACTAAAATCCTTGATAAGAGATTTGAGTGTTGAAACATCTTTATCCCTTATAGATGAAGTCGATTTAATTTCTATAAATAAAGTTTTATCCATTGGCCGCTCAACAATGAAATCAACTTCAAGGTCATCTTTTGTTTTCAAATAGCTAAATTTGTAGTCAGGGTAAAAATAACTACATATTTTTAAAATTTCACAAACAACAAATTGCTCAAAACAATCTCCATAATAACTTGTAGATGGATTGAGTGGTGTTGACAGCATTCTTGCTAAAGCTCTCGTAATTCCACAATCAAAAAAATAAAATTTAGGCTTTTGCGACACTCTTTTTCTCAGTGAAGTATGGAAAGGCTCTAAATAAAACCCAATAAGAGTGTCTTCTAGTATTTGGAAATAAGAATATACTGTTTTATCGTCAACGCCAATATCGCGAGCAATATTTAAATAATTAATAATTTTACCATTTGACTGTGCAGCAACTTCTAAAAACTTACGAAAAGGATCTAATTTTCGTACGAGTTGCTCAGCCCAAATTTCTTCTTTTAAATAAGTATGAGCGTAAGATTGTAAAAATAATTTTTTATCTTCGTTATTTTTTAGTTGAAAAATTTTTGGAAGTAGTCCAAATTCCAGTGCTTCATTTAGCTTAAAATCATTGCCCAATTCCAAAAAAGAAAATGGATATAAATTATAAACAAAAGCCCTTCCTGCAAGTAAATTTGCACCACCATATTTTAATTTTCGAGCGCTTGAACCAGTTAAAATAAATATTTTTTTTGTTTTTTCAATGAGAAGATGGACACAATCAAGTAACTTGGGCACTTTTTGAATTTCATCAATGACAATATGCGTTATACTTTCTGGTAAAGCTTCCACCCTCTGCACAAGGCTAGACGGATTTAATGCCAATGAATTTTCTTCTTCCGGATTGAGCAAATTAATGAACAAAGTATTTTCAGGAGAAAAAATTTCCTCCATGAGTGTACTTTTTCCCGTCCCACGAGCCCCAAATAAAAAAAAGCTATGATTTTGCGTAACTGACAGAAATCTTTGATACATTTCAATTCTCCGACTATACTCCGAAATTGTACGCCATTTTCGGAGTATAGTCTATTGAAGCAAAATTCTCATTCATCTTCAGTAGTTATGTTTTCAGCATGCGGGCTTACAAGTGGTTTTCCGCCTTGCTCAATTAATTTTTTAATCACAGGCCCGCAGCGAACTCCTAAACAACCACCGCTTCCACTTCCTGTTTTTTTATTCACTTTTTCAATGCTATCACAACTATTTTGAATAATAGCATCACATATTCGCGATTGTTTAATGCCTTTACAAATACAAACAACTTTAATTCGTGCTTTTATTTCTTCCAGAGTTAGCTTCGGTTTTTGAGAACTGGATGGAGGGGTCATTGGGGCTCACTTTTTTTATTCACAACATCAGCGCAATATTGATTGACTGCATCATGAATAATTTCTTCAAAATTGGCATAGTGTTTTAAAAATTTTGGTTTAAACTGAGAGTCCATTCCAAGCATATCTTGCAAGACTAAAATATTTCCGTCGCAATAATTGCCTGCACCAATTCCAATGGTGGGTATTTTTATACTTTGTGAAATTTCTTGAGCAAGGCCCGCATCAACAAGTTCAAGAACAATGGCGAAGCATCCTGCGTCTTGCAATTTCTTTGCTTCGTTTTTGAGTCGGTTTTTTGCAGATTCATCCTTGCCTTGTAGCTTATAACCTCCAATGGCATTGACGCTTTGTGGCTGCAAACCAATATGGCCCATAACTGGAACACCGTGCGCGGTGAGGAATCCAATATCTTCTAAAATTTCTTTGCTTGCCCCTTCAATTTTTACCGCCTCTGCCCCAGCTTGCATCAATATAGTTGCATTATTCATGGTAGAAGCTCTACTCACACCTGCACTTGCAAATGGCATATCCGCAACGAGCAGTGGGCTTTTGAGTTTTGAAGCAACACATTTTACGTGGTAAGCAATGTGCTCAACAGTCACGGTTAAAGTTGATTTTGCACCTTGAATTACATTGCCAAGGCTGTCTCCTACAAGAACGAAATCAATTTCTGTTTTTTCAAATTTGACTTCTCTTACAACTTTGAAAAATCGCCCTTTT
>JAZKEW010000082.1:1858-4653 GCA_040386785.1 Bdellovibrionota bacterium | reverse complement strand
CAATTTCTGTTTTTTCAAGAAGATTTGCAAAGGAAGAGTCGTAGCAAGTAATGGAGGCTATTTTTTTTCCTTTTATTTTCATTTCAACAAGGTCAGTGGTGCGGACTTTTTTTCGGGTGGTAGCCGTTGATTGTGATGAATAAAGCATAGACTTCCCCTTTGTACTACGAATTTAAAAACTGAATAAGCTCATCAATTTTATTTAATTCTTCACTTTTTACTTTGCCTCCAGCAACAAAGGCATGCCCTCCGCCAGAAAAAGCTTTTAAAAAATAGTTGCCAAGATGCTTTGGTTTGCCTGTGGGTTTATTCCATGGGTTTATTCCACAGGAGATCGAATAGTTCCCTCGACCTTTTGGGGCCAAGTGAATTGCGTAATGTGCATCTTCATGGTGTAAGTATGGTATAAAACGACCGAGTCCTGCATAATCCTTGTGTTCTAAAAATTTTGCATAAGCGACTTTGCCGTGTAAGTGAGTCGCTTTTTTATAGGCTTTGAGTTGTTTATTATGTTCTTGTTCTTCGTGTAAAATAATTGAAGGATAAAGAAAATCAGAATCAAAAAGAGCTTCCACTGAAGAATTTTTTGCAATTTGTTTTGCAAGTCTTTTGTAAACAACACTTCTGTCGATGGCAGGATGATTTGCGTTAAAAAGTGTTTGCAGTTTGACCGCCGGACAAGAAAAATCGTGCGCAGCTTCACAGCTTGCATACAAGGCTCCATCGACAATTTCTGCAAGGTCAATAAATTCTTCGTACTCAGAAATGAGCCGTTTTGGCAATTCAAGTTCTTCGTGGTGAGTTCTTAACAAGCCAGGAGTGCTAATGGCAGAGGTGTCCCACTTGGTTATGACAAAAGGCAAAATTGATTTTGTATTTGTCTCATTCAAAAAAGGAAAATTGGAGCCAGTTGGGTGGTGATCAATCCAGTAGCATTCTGGTATAGATTTTGTTTTACCGTGCGATTTTTCTAGATCAAATTTAGGGTTAAAAAATTTTTCACTCAACAAAGAGGGGTGTAAAGTGAAGTCAAGAATAGCGCATGGCCATGAAATTTCTTTTAAGTTCCATTCACCCAAAGGTGTGATGTGATTCACTGGTTCAATATCAAAATACCAGTCGTATTTTGCATATTTTTCATGGAGAAATTTGGAAAAAATAGCTGCAGCAATGCCTCCATCGGCGTCAGAGTGGCTATATATTTTGTAAAGTTTATTTCCATTCATAATCTAAAAACCAATCATTGTATTTGAGCCCAAAACAAATAAACCTATGAAAATATGAAAGTAAAAGTTGAGTGCTCCGAGTACAATAAGTAAAAGTCCAGCAATTGAAATTATCATCATTTTTTGTTGTAGTTTTACTGATGTATTATAAGAAACATTGTTTAGTAAAATATTCCATCCAGCAGTGCCTGGGAGAGGTAACAAAAAGAGTGCGCCAATAGTCATATTGGTGATGCCAATGAGACCCAACATAATTTTAATGAGAATATTCACATCAGATAAGTCTAGTGAAGATTCAAGAAGGAATGTCCCCCCACCAAGGAGGCGTAGAGTAATCATACAAAAGATAGCAATAGCAAAGTTTATTCCCACGCCGGATAAATAAACCAAGTTAACATCTTTTTTAGGTTTCTTAAAATAACGAGTTTCAATAAAATGAGGTTTTGGCCACCCCAAGACAATTGGGGAATGTAGCATAATTGTGATAATTGGGCATAAAATAGTCCCCATGGGATCCATATGGGGGAGGGGGTTTAAGGTTGCTCTTTGCTGGGTTGCATAAGATTTATCTCCCCTTCTTTGTGCCATAATAGCAATACCAGCTTGGTACATTGTGATTGCAATTAAAAAACCGAGATATTTAAGGAGCGCCTCGGCAACTCTAAAACCAATATTGTCATTCATATACAACCTATAGATAATTTATTTTAAAAATGGATATTTTTTGCGAAGTTTTTTTCGGATGTACCAAAAACAAAAACAACCAACAAGAATAAGACCAATAACAACAAGTATACTCAGTTGCCCCCTTTTCACATAGTGCTCAAGAGTGCCCATATCGCTCAGCTGCCTTTCGCCCCAAAAACCTAAATAAACCCAAAGAGGCACGCTAACTAAAGCAGCTGAACCGTCGGTGAGTAAAAATTTTAAGTAAGAAACTTTCCGTGTAATACCCGTAACAATGAATATTGGTGAACGGACTCCAGGCATAAAACGAGCTGCAAAAACAAATAAGACACCATATTTTTCAAATTTTTCTTGAGCCCATTCGTATCGGCTTTGGGAAATAATGGAAGAGAAGACTCTCATATTGAGGACTTTTTGACCAAAAGTATGCCCTACAAAAAACATGATGCTGTCTCCAACAAGTACTCCTGCCATTCCTATGAAGAACATGATGTGAACTTGATTACACTGCTTGAGTGCGGAAACAAAAGGGCCATCGTAGGTGCATGCTAGTGAAGAAATAAAGCCGCCAGCAACAAGGGTGATATCTTCAGGGAGTGGTAAACCAAAGCCTGAAAGCAGCAAAACTCCAAATACGGCAAAGTAACCGTAGGTTGTAAAAAATTGGATAAGACTATCTAGCACGAATAAAAACCTCAATTCTTAAACTCAACGTCAGATGGAACATCTATGACTTAACTTATCATAACGAATCGCGCAAATATACCGTTGACAGGCCTAGCGGTCTGCTTATGTTCCTTCCTAGCAGAGCACGGGGGCATTGTTTCAAGACGGTTGTCTCTGCGCATGTTTTTTGAATATTCTATTCACGTGTTTTTATTG
>JAZKEW010000082.1:0-1848 GCA_040386785.1 Bdellovibrionota bacterium | reverse complement strand
TTATGAGTGCTAAAAATGGTAAAATAATAGGGATCGACCTTGGAACAACAAACTCTGTGGTCGCAGTCATGGAAAATGGAACAGCAACCGTTATTGCAAATCAAGAAGGTGAAAGAACAACCCCTTCTGTGGTTGCTTACACACGGGATGGCGAGTTTATTGTGGGTCGTTCTGCGCGAAATCAGTCTGTTACTAACCCCAAAAACACGGTTTATTCTGCAAAACGTTTTATTGGTAGCCACTATACAGAACGTGTCGATGAAGCAGGCAAAATGCCTTATAGCGTTAAAAAAATAAGCGGTGATAAAATTGTATTCGACATTGGCGGTAAGGAAATGGCTCCGCAAGAAATTTCCGCGAAAGTATTGCAAAAATTAAAAGAAGCAGCAGAAAACTACCTTGGTCAATCTGTGCAACAGGCTGTTATTACAGTTCCTGCTTATTTTAACGATTCCCAACGCCAAGCAACAAAAGATGCAGGTAAAATTGCTGGTCTTGAAGTTCTTCGCATCATCAATGAGCCAACAGCGGCAGCTCTTGCTTATGGCCTCGACAAAAAAACAAATCAAAAAATTGTTGTCTATGACTTTGGTGGCGGTACCTTTGATGTTTCCGTGCTTGAAGTTGGCGACAACGTTGTTGAAGTTCTTTCTACTAATGGTGACACTCACCTTGGTGGTGACAACGTCGACGAGCGCCTTATTGATTTCCTTGTAGCCGAGTTTAAAAAACAAACCAGCATGGACGTTTCTAAAGACGCTATGGCTATGCAACGACTAAAAGAAGCTGCTGAAAAGGCTAAAATTGAGCTTTCTAGCCAAGCAAAAGTTGACATTAATTTGCCTTACTTAACAGCCGATCAAACTGGTCCTAAGCACCTTGCTTTAAGCATCATGCGTTCTCAGTTTGAACAAATGATTATGGATATAATCGACAGAACCATGGAACCTTGCCGTGCCGCAATGAAAGATGCCAATTTAAGCGTTGAGCAAATTGATGAAGTTGTTATGGTTGGTGGTTCTACACGCATTCCTCTTGTCAGTGAAAAAGTAAAAGCGTTCTTCAAAAAAGAACCAAATCGTTCCGTGAATCCGGACGAAGTTGTTGCCGTTGGTGCAGCAGTTCAAGCAGGAGTTTTAAGTGGTGAAGTAAAAGATGTTCTTCTTCTTGACGTTACTCCTCTTAGTCTTGGTATTGAAACATTAGGTGGTGTGTTCACAAAACTCGTTGAACGCAACAGCACAATTCCTAAAAAAGCAGGCCAAGTCTTTTCGACAGCGGCAGATAATCAAACTAGCGTTGAAATTGGAGTTTTCCAAGGTGAACGCGAAATGGCCCGTGACAACCGCTTGTTAGGACGCTTTAACTTAAGCGAAATTCCACCAGCTCCTCGTGGGGTTCCACAAATTGAAGTGACATTTGATATTGATGCCAACGGTATTTTAAATGTGTCTGCAAAAGACCTAGGCACTGGCCGTGAGCAAAAAATCACTGTGACAAACTCTGGTGGTTTGAGTGAAGCCGAAGTAAAACGCATGATGGAAGATGCAGAACGCCATGCAGCAGAAGATAAAGATCGTCGTGAATTAATTGATGTTCGCAATAAACTTGACAGCATCATATTTCAAACAGAAAAGAACTTGAATGAAAATGGCGATAAGTTGCCAGCTGAAATGAAAACTTCTCTGCAAGATGAACTCAAAAGCGCTCGCTCTGTTCTTGAAACAAAGGGAGAAGACAAGGGTGCTCTTAATGCAGCTATTTCATCTCTTGAAGCAAAAGCTCACAAGCTTGCAGAAGAAATGTACAAAAATGCAGGTGCAGCAGGGGCAGGTGCGCAGGCTGGAG
>JAZKEW010000081.1:0-3206 GCA_040386785.1 Bdellovibrionota bacterium | reverse complement strand
TGAAAAAGCACTTGAAGAGACAACAAAGCAGATGATGCAGTCCCTACAAAAACAGGTTGTGCTTGAAAAACACACCGTTCAAAATAAAACAGGGGCTCTCAAAACAAATGTAAAAAAAACTATCACCTACAATAAAAATTTAATTGAAAATGTAAATCAAAAAACGCGAGACGAGATAAAAACATCAATAAAACAAACGGCCGAAGTGAAGCATGCACCTTCTGGAATTGATTACACGTTTATGATGGGAAGGTCTTTTTCAGACACTCATTATGATTATTTAGTTTCTGTTGGTGTGCCTTTATTTGCAGGCATAAAAGCAAATGGTGGATATGAATTTCAGGATAAAAGAATTTTTGTTGGCGCAACTTTAAACTATTAACATCGAAAAACTTATCACAGCGTAGGAGTTTTAACTTAATGAGATCTTTTGAAAAGAAATGGGACTTAGAGGAAATCAATTTTACAAGAAAATGCGTAGGACTGCCTAGATTAAAATGCAAAAATAAGCGCTGTTCAAAATGTTCAAGCATGTTTGTCACCACATCCCATAATATTTGTTGCGATAGTTGTAGAAGAAAAAATCAAGAATTTTTTGAATATTGTGGCGTGTATGGAGATAAAAAGGGTCATGTTTAATGGATTTAAACAAAATACTCACGAAAAAAATAAAAGAATTTTTGCCTGAAGGAAAAGAAAAAAACGGAGAATGGCACTGCCGTAACCCATTGCGAGACGATATGCATGAGGGTTCATTTTCTATTAGCCTGTCGAGTGGTTTATGGAAAGACTTTGCTGATAACTCTAGCGGAAATATGGTCACTCTTGTTAGCGGAATAAAAAAAATAACATCAAAAGAACTTGCAAAAGAATATGCCATACAAATTTCATCAGAGAATAAATTTAAGCATTTTCAACTAGGATACCCTTCTCATAAATTTATTTATAGAAGTTTTAACGGTGATTTAATTGGGTATATTTGTCGATTCAATCCTCCAGAAGGAGGAAAAACAGTTCGTCCGTATTCAAATAATAAATGGAGCAAAGAAGGTTTTCCAAACCCTTATCCACTTTACAATTGTCATAAATTAAAAGACCAAGAAAAAGATAGAAAAATTTTAATTGTTGAGGGAGAAAAATGTGCTGATTTTGTGGAACAATTCCTTCAAAATACCTATATTGTTCTCACTTGGCCTTTCGGTGCAGCGAGTGTGGAAAAAGCAGATTGGCGTGTTTTAGAAGAATTTGAAAATATTTCTATCTGGCCAGACAATGATGATGCTGGCAAAAAAGCGGCTTTAAAAATAAAAAAAATTCTTAACAATAAGGCTCACATTGTTCCTGTGCCAGAAGGCTTGCCAAAAGGATGGGATTTAGCTGATATTGATGAAAATTGGAACAAAGAATCTGTTATAGAATTGATAGAAAATAAAATAGAAGCAGAAAGTGACCAACAAAAGCCTACAAAAGTAAATAATTTACAATTTGAATCTTTAAAAGATGATCCAAGAATTTGGCTTAGCAACTGGATAAAAAGAAGAAAAGTAGAAATTCATTCCACTCAAAAAATTACAATTGATGGTGAACCACTTGAAATAGATGGTGTGATTGCTGAAATGAATTGTGATTTTGTGACTCATAAAGTTGAGGGATCCAACATTACAATTCCTGTGCTTAAAAATGCACTAGACTTAAAAATAACTCAAATTATTAAAGATAAAAAAAAGAATTTGATAAATTCAATGAAATACAAGTTCGATGAACACGACACTCTTAAAAAATATGTGGTTGCTGTTATTGGAGAATATGACGACACTGTTTACAAAGTTCTTCAGCACTTTATTTGGCAAGTCAAACGCAAAATGTTTGGCCTAAAAGTAACAGATCACCTTATGCCTATTTTGTATGGTTCAACCCAACGACAAGGCAAAAGTGAAGCGGTTAAAAAATTACTCTCTCCCATTGATGGGCTTTGGATTAACGGAAAATTTGCTGATTTAGCGGATGAACGCCACGCTAAATTTTTTGAACAGAATTTTGTTATGTTATTTGATGAAATGCGTGGAGCAAAAAAAGCAGACGTTGAGGCGACAAAAGAAAGAATCACAGCCGAATATATTTCTTTTCGAGTGTTATTTACTCATCACTTTAGTATGATACTCAACAATTGCACGTTAATTGGCACTTCAAATAGCCCGCTGACTCTTCTTATTCGTGATATTTCAGGCATGCGCCGCTTTTATGAAATTGAAGTTAAACAAAGATGCGACTGGAATGCATTAAATAGCATAGATTACAAAGCCATTTGGAATGGCGTTGATGAACAACAAAATACTCCCTACATTGAATCTTGCCGCGATAAGCTAGAGCAGCAGCAAGAAAATAATCGAGATCAATGCAGTGTCGAGCAATGGATTTCTGAGCATGAATTAACCAAGGGCAGAGAAAAGAATTTACTCAACGACGTTTATTCTCACTATTGTCATTTTTGCCGAAACTCGGGTTTATTTACAGATACCAAGCGTTTGTTTGGACTAAAGTTAAAAAAATTCCTTCAAATTGACTCGCTTGCAATCCACGGAACTCGTTGTTATTTTTTGAATAGATCCTTGGCGGGGGTTTTAGGGCTTTAATAAATCGTATGGATTTTAATAAATAGGGCACAGAAGGCACAGTTGGGCACAGATAAATTTTATTATCTGTGCCCTTATTTATTTATGCAAGAGTAATATAAGTACCACTTGGGCACAGAAGAATAGAAAAAACCTCCTATGTCGTCGTGGGGCTCCACGCATTTTCTTTTTTCTTGATTTAGATCAATTATAGAGCCATACAAGTTCCCTACGAATACTTTTATTAAAAATTAATGTGCTTCTGTGCCCAAATGAAAGATATGTATGTAGGAGTGAAAGATGTGCGGGCACACTTCTGGGCACAGTTCGGGCACAGAGGCACAGATAAATTTTCGTTAAAAAAATTTCCTCTAAGTGTTTGTAATGCTGCCATAGCCTTGAGTTAGCCTAATTTTAGGAGGACTTGATGGCTATCAATTTTTAAAGAAGGAAAAAACACAATGCCAATTTCACACCTCAATGCTTTTCAATGCAAAAATTCATTAAAACGATATTTTCAAACCATGAATAACCGCGTATTTAATGTCAATAATCATTTCACAGGCATGCAAGAAGCAGTTCGATTTGAAGGCC
>JAZKEW010000080.1:0-18274 GCA_040386785.1 Bdellovibrionota bacterium | reverse complement strand
TGATCTTTATGAACTTCTTCACTCTTAAACTTTTTATTTAAATTTGTAACATATTCATTATAGGTCTTAACTTTCAAGTTCTCACATTTTATTTTGTTAAAAGCTGCTTCAATAAAATAAAACTTTCCAACCCGTGAAAAAATTTCTGGCATTTTCTTTGTTTCCAGGTAACCTTTGGTCATCTCATCATTGACAATAAGAGAATAATCAACGCTACAATTCTTCACATATAAAAAATTATTTATTTCAGAAATGCACTCAAACATAAAAACAACTCTTTTGTCTTCCGCATTACTTCCTTTAAACTCAGAAATAACTTTATTTAGTATTCTTTCAAACTTTTTGTATTCATTGCTAGGTATTTCTCCTCGTTCAAATTTAAACAGTAAGCTACGAACATATTGCATGTGAATTTCTGTTTTTAAGTTATTATCCATTTTTGCGGAAGAAATATCAAAATTCAAAATACTGAACAGATCAACTAGTTCATAGTGTTTTCTTTTAATTTCTCCATTTTCTTCATAGCCTATATGAGCTGTCAGCAAAAAAAGTTCCTCGTCTAGTTTAGAAATTAGTTCTACAACATGAACAAATTCACCTTGTAATTCAGTAGAAACTTCCGCCCCAAATTGCTTAAACTGGTTACAAAAACTCTCCACACTCCACTTCAACTTTTGCACAAGTGTAGTAATACACTTCCTGTCATCATCTGATGTAAATTCTTCCAATTTCTCGTAGATATCGTTAACTGAATTCTTTATCTTCCCTGCCAGGGTGCGGAAACTGTCCTCCTTCACGTTCTGTGAGCCCCACAGAACGTGCGGAGGAGAGGTGTGCACTCTAGAACTCATTTTTGGAGAAAGGAAACCAAGCACGGACCCATTGGTATCGGGTGGAACAGCTGCTTTTGGCGGAGGCGCCGATCTTCTTGAACCTGCACCACCATAGTGAATACCGAACATGACCGAGCACTCCCTTGCACATAATCAACCAAAAGTTGATTTAGTTAAAATATCAAAAATATTCGAACCTATAAGCTTGGAATAAAAAGACACCGAAACAAACCAGTTCAGGCATCCCCCCGGGATTACTCCATGTCACTTTTTTGTCATATTTTTGCATAAAATGCAATTTTTTGTAAAACAATTTTTTTAAATATCTAAAATTGCTCAATTTTTTAAATTTTGAGTAATGGATTTTAGGTGAGTTTTTTTATAAGCCGGAATCTTTTGCATTCTTTTCTGAAAGCAAATTCATACTCAGAGCATTGAGGCGGCCCTCTTCTCCGAAAATATATATGCGATTTAGTAAATTTCTTTGCAATTCTGTTAGTGAAGTCTTCTCCGAAATAGACGCAAGCAACGCCTGCACTCGTTCCGATTTAAAACGAGAATTTTGGCTGCGCTCAAGCACATGTTGTGCAAACTTATTTTCATTTTCGGAAAGAATTATAGAGTACCAATAATAGTTTCGTAAGATAATAGAAACATAATTTCTTGTTTCCTTAAATGGAATAAAGTCCGAGAATAGCATGGTATTTTCAGAAGGAATTCGTGTTAACCACTTGTCTAGGTTAGCCGGACCAGCGTTGTAAGAAGCAAGCACATACTCTGATTTTCCATCGTATTTTCGAAATAATTTTTCAAGAAGAGCATCGCCTAGTTCAATATTGGTATCAGGATTATACAAGTCGTTGGGGCGTACTGATCTGCGCACAGTTTTTGCTGTATTTGGCAAAACCTGCATAAGACCACGGGCGTTTGCAAAAGAACGTGCATTTTCATCGAAGGCACTCTCTTGTCGCATAAGGGCTAGCGTAAAAATAGGGTCCACGAGGCTTTTTACACTTACAATTTCACGCAAATAAGGCGTAGGAAATTGCAAATTAAGTAGACCGCGACTCGCTAAATAATTTTTTTGATAGCGTGTGTAGCGGGAAAATAATTGAATAGAACTGTAGTAGTTGTGTAGTTTATTTTGCGTTAAAACCCAGTATAAAATAAGATTAGGGTTTGTAGTTGTCATTGTCTTTGAAACATAATTGGCCCAGGCAATGGCCGCATCATTCTTTTTTGTCGCTAGAAGAACGTCGAAAATAAAAGCCTCTAAGTTTTCCTTAGACCACCCACCTTCAGCTCTATTTTGCAATAAAATACTGTCATCACTCACAAGCACGCTCATGGGGTCAACACCCATTTGTTGGTTTGCAACTAGCGCAGACAGAGACAAAGGGTTTTCCTTAATGAGTTGTTGCCAGTATGGATTTGTTTTTTGAGCAGGGTTGTTTTTTTTGTAAATTGTTCCAAGCCAAAATAAACTTCTGGAATTTTCCTTTGGTTCTTTTTCTAGCTGTGTTTTTTTTAAGGCTGTAAAAGCTAAATCTGTTTTGCCTTGCAAGAGTCGTAAAAGCCCCATACGCAAATGCGTTGTTTCTGAGGGTTCTTCGTTTGGAACAAGGCAGCCTTCTATTTTTGTATAAATTTTTTCAATATTTGCATAAGTTTGAGGATTAGGTAAAAAATTTTCTAGCTTTAAAAGAAGCGCTGCATTTGCATTTTTTAAAGTACAGTCATCAGCATAGTATAAAGCTTCCTTTGTATAATATTGTTCACTGTTATTTTCTAAATCAATTAACGGGATGGCTTGATTGAGGCTTAAGTATTGAAAATTTAACCAATTTTTCTTCTGACTAGAAGTCATTTTAACCGAACTATTTTCATTGAAAGCTTTTATTTTTTGTTCTTGTGAGTAAAGCACATTGCGCTTTTCTATCCACCAAGCAGCGCAGGCAATTGTACTTTCGTCCAGCGGAAATTTGGAGTCGAAAGAGCCCACTAAAAATTCGCAGTTTTTATTGAGCTGATTTCGTTGTCTGTAGGAAAGATCTTTTGAAATCCAATCGGCAAGAACATTTAAATTTTGCAAGTATGAGGGGGTGTTTTTGAAATCAGCTTCTGTCAGTAGCTCTTCTTCTGTTGGATAAACAAAGTTACTTAAGTTTGATGGGCGTTCAATATGATTCGCTTTTCGGTTCATTTCTAGCTTCAGACGCTCTTTTTCTGAAGAATTCATTGCTATATTTTTGGTTAATAATGGATTTGTGGAACAAGCTACAAATAAGAGCAAATTCGTTGATAATAGGGCAAATATTGGGGTAGGGGTAAAGTTTTTTTTCATGTTACCAGTATGACTTATTGTCCGAGTGGAAATCAAGGAAATTTTTTCTAAACGGGATCTCTCAACAATGGGCACGTCATGCACCGTGGCCCACCGCCTCCTCTAGAGAGCTCGCTACCTTCCACGGTAACGACCATAGGGGAGTCGTTTTGAATTAAGGAAGGGTGTTTAATAACATCCTTTGCATTGACAATTTTAAACCCAGAGGAGGCGCATGCTTGTAGTGTATGCTCATGCAAGTAGCTGATAACTTTACCTGGTGCAAAGGAAAATAAGTTTGCACCACTATTCCACTGCTCCCGTTGTTGGTGGAGAGGGGCATCGCCACCGCATAAGATGGGGTCCATTCTGACACCGACGCTCCGCAATCCGAGTAAAAGGTCATCTAGTTCTTTGAATTTTTTGTCTCCGTCAGATTTTACTCGTATTCTCACCACCCGGGCCCGTTGTTTTCCTAAAACATATGGAGCGTAAACGACTGCTTGTTCATGATTGACAACGGTAAAAATCATATCAAGGTGAATTGTGCTGCGAGTAGAAGGTAAAATAACGCATAAAATATTAAACGGTTCATGATTGTTGTCTTCTAAGCGTTTTTGCAACATGGCATCAACCAGGGCGTCGATGGCACTTGAAGTGGTTCTGTCGCTAATCCCAACAAGAAGAAGGTTCTCATTTATAATAAGAATATCACCACCTTCAAGGGTAAAATTAGAATCATTATTTTTTTGACAGGCATCGAGTAAAATATTATGCCCACTAAATGAAGGATGATACTGATAAATCATTCGCATAATTAAAGCTTCTGTAAAACGAACTTCACTTGCCATACGCGAACAAACAACACTATTTCCAATAACGACACTGCTATCTCGCATAAAATACATGTTTGGCAACGGAACGAGTGAATAAGATTTCTGAGAAAGAAATTGTTCTAAAGTGTTTCTTTTTAAGGGAAGACCAGTAATAAGAATTTGTGTTAGTTCTTCTGAGCTTAAGTTAGAGAGTTCAAGTTTTAATTCTTGGCAGTTTTGATGCAATAAAATTTGATTCAGAAGTTCTTCACGCACATGGGGAAAATCAAGAATTTCAGTTAAGCATTCAGCCACTTCGTAAACTTCCGCTACAAAGGAAAGAATAGATTTAAGTTGACTATGTCCTGCAATTATATTTTTGTAATAAATAATATCATTATACAGCAATTCACTGGCATTTTGTGGCGTCATGAGCTCGACTTCTTTGCCAGGGGTATGAACAAATACTTTTCTTAAGCGGCCTATTTCTGAGTTAACATCTATTAAGTTCTTTTTCAAAACACAACTCCATATAAAATTTAATATGTCGTATTTTTCAACATATTGCCAAAACAGTACACTCAAGTTAGTCTGATGACAAAGCAGGAGCCTATGAAACAGTACAAGCCGCCTTATACAATCACATCGACCATCTTAAACTTAGTAGCAGAAATTAGCGAAAGTATTGGCCACTACACAGCTTTGGAAAAAGCTTTATCAACACCACGACTGCGGCGTGAAAACAGAATTCGTACTATCCAGGCCTCCCTTGCTATTGAAAATAACACGTTGACTTTAGCGCAAGTGACTGCTGTTGTTGAGGGCAAGCGAGTGTTGGGGCACCCGCGAGAAATTCAAGAAGTACGCAATGCTTTTGCAGCTTATGATGCCATGGAAACTTGGGAATCAACATCAAAAAAACATTTGCTCGCTGCCCACGGTTTACTTATGGCAGGGCTTGTTGATGATGCGGGCTTATATCGCCACGGCAATGTTGGTATTTTTCGCGGGAAGCAATTGGTGCACATGGCGCCTCCTGCAGATCGAGTCAATCACCTTATGAATGAGTTATTGGATTGGTTAAAGCAAACAAACGAACATCCTCTTGTGACAAGTAGTGTTTTTCACTACGAATTGGAATTTATTCATCCGTTTGCCGATGGCAATGGTCGTATGGGGAGGTTGTGGCAAACACTCATTTTACGGCACTGGAAACCGCTGCTAGCATATTTGCCAGTGGAAACTGTTATTCATCATAAACAAGAAGATTATTACAGAGTGCTGGCAGAGGCCGATAAACTAGCAAATGCTTTCCCATTTATTGAATTTTTACTCGCTATTTTGTTGGAAGCTTTGCAAGAAGCTTTGCGCACAACCCCCTATGCTAAAAAGAACTAAACTAGACTAAGTCCATTTTGACGTATACGCTAAGAGATATCAATCACTACACACGGAGAAGCTCATGCCAAACAAAAAAAAAGTTGTCATTTTCGGCGCCGGAAAAATTGGTCGTCTTGTTTCTATTTTCTTAGCGCAAACAAATGATTATGCAATCACTCTAGTCGATTTAAATACTCATTTTTTAGAACGCGTTAAAAAACTTCAAAGCACTCAAAATATAGAATATGAAGTGAGTGATTTTTCCAATGAAGAAGAAATTAAAAAAGTACTCACTGGAAAACATTATGCTTTAAGCTGCGCGCCATTTTTTTGTAATAATAAAATTGCAGAGGTCGCCAGCGCATTAAATGTTCACTACTTAGATTTAACAGAAGATGTAAAAACCACGAACTACATAAAAAAAATTGCTAAAAATTCATCTTGTGCGTTTATCCCTCAATGCGGTCTTGCCCCTGGTTTCATTACTATTGTTGCAAATCATTTGGTAAAAAAATTTGATTCCATTGAAGACGTGAAAATGCGCGTAGGTGCTTTGCCTATGTACCCTCACAACAGATTAAAATACAACTTAACATGGAGCACAGACGGTTTGATTAATGAATATTGCAATGACTGCGAAGTTATTATGGATGGAACATTACACACTGTGCAGCCTTTAGAAGGAGAAGAACGTTTTAATATTGAAGGAGAAGAATACGAGGCTTTTAATACTTCTGGCGGACTTGGAACCTTTGCCGAAAGTTTATCGGGAAGAGTTAAAAATATGGATTATAAATCCATTCGCTACCCTGGACACAGAGAAATTCTTCTCACCTTGCTGCATGATTTAAAATTTAAAGAAGATAGAGATGGTTTAAAAAAACTATTTGAAAGAGCAATTCCACACACTTTTCAAGATGTGGTTATTATTTTTGTCACTGTCACGGGACAAAAAAAGGGGTATTTTTGTCAAGAAAATTATTCCAAAAAAATTGTTCATACAGTTATAGATGGCGAGAATTGGGGCGCCATTCAAATTACCACGGCTGCTGGTATTTGTGCCGTGCTTGATTTACATGCACATGGAGAAATTCAACAAAAAGGCTTTATTAAGCAAGAAGAAATTAGCTTTGAAAAGTTTAGTAATAATAGGTTTGGGAAGTATTATTCTTCCTGTTAAAATTATACTAGTCATAAATGCAAGTCTTTGTATACTTCTTTTATAAACTCAAAATAAGGGAGTGCCTCTACGCCGTTTTCATACTTTTGCCGATGCTCTCCGAGATATACAATGGAATACCTACTGCAAAGTCCTTCTTCCTTTAAAGCTAACATTCCTTTAAAATCTCCACTGGAGAGGGTCGTTTTTGCTTTTACTTCAATAGCCCAGTCTTCATCTAAAATGAAGTCCACCTCAAGATGATTTGTTGTCCGCCATGTGTGTAGATTTTTGTGGATACGATAATCACAACTGGTCTTTAGTTCATGATAAATCCAGTGTTCAAAAGCCTTGCCAATTTGAGGACTTTTAATTGAGTCTGTTGCTTTTGTATGAGTTAAATTATGAACAACACCAATATCAAAAAAATAAAATTTTTGAGAGGAGGCAGCCTTGCGTTCGTCGCAAGGCTCTGGCAGAAGAACCGCTTAAAATAAAGTGAACTTGGTCATTTTCAATCATTTGATGAACTACATCTAGCAAAAAAGGGCATTTTTGAATTTCGTCCACAATGACTATCCGTGTATTTTGTGCTGCGGTTGTCCTACGTAGGGTTGCAGGATCATTTAACAGGAGGCGGTAGGTTGACGCATCCAACAAATCCCAATAGGACACGTTCTCTGCTGATTGTTCAATAACCATTTGTCTGAGCAAGGTTGATTTTCCTGTTCTCCGCGGGCCAAACAAAAAAATAGATTTTTTCTTTGTAATTTCAAATAGTTCTAGTATTCTCTTGAATTTCATCAGTTCCTCCGTCAATTTTAAGGGTAAATTGACGGAGGAGATATGTTAACGCTAAGTATTTTAAATCTAAGGTCTCAGCGGCGGTGGTGGAGGCGGCAAATCTTCATCTGTCCCTTCTCTAGCATTCACCTCTTCCTGTGTTTCTACTGCTTCTCCTTGTGCAGCTTGGGCTTTCTTTTCAGTGTCTTCTAAAGGCGAAGCTGCCGGCTCTTCCTGTTTTTTGGGAACATTATTCTCTGTTGCTGCTGGTGTCGGCGTCACAATTGCGCTGTTATACGGTGTGTAAAATGAAATTCTGCGTTTAGGAATAAAGACATCACCGGAAACGGAGCCATCTAAGTAAACGGTAAATGTATGTTTGCCTGTTTCAGAATAATCGTTGGCATAAATATCATCGCTTGAATCACTATCATCAGCATCAAGTGCCTGTGCTGCAAGAGAAACTCCAGAATGAATTGGAACAATAACTTGAGAAAGAGCAGAGCCATAATTAAAGGGAACAAGATGACTTTCATTTTGTGCTAGTTTTTGCCAATTTAATTTTTCGGCAAAATTTTGCTCCTTAATGATGTCTAAAGCAATTTCTTGCCAAGCAGGAATGGCCGCACCACCCACCGCGTGGTACCACTTATTCACCATGGGGTCATTGGAATCGTAACCTACGTAAGAAGCAATTGTGTAAGCGTTATCGGAGGAAAGAGTGTCTCCATTGTAAGCTGGATAAGGTAAAAAACCAATATAAGTTCCGTTTGTGAAATTATTGGTGGTCCCTGTTTTGCCAAAAACGGGCACTCGAATTTTATTTGCCAGTAATTGTTTATCAAGTTGTTCATTGTCAGAGCGCAATAGCATAGTGCTATTGAGTTGGTTGTAAGCTGTTCCTGCTGTAATTGTGCCGTGCATGGTATTTAAAATTGGGGTGGAATAAAAGCTTTCTGCAAAACGCACTTCTTTTGCTTTTGATTCCCACAATAAATTTCCATTGCTGTCTTCAATGCGTTTAATAACCAGCAATTGATTTGACTGTGGCGTGTTAAAGTAACGATAAAGTTTTCCGCTTAGAAAAGTTTGGTACATAAGTGATAAATCTGCCAGCGTGACGACGTTAGAGCCCAATGGAAAAGATGGAACCCACTGCAAAGATCCATTCACTCCCATTGCGTTAACCATTTTCGCTGTATAGTAAATGCCGAGAGAATAACGGAAATCAGCATTCCAAAATAACCGTTCCAGGGAGTCTTTTGCACGCACGTCTCTTAGTGTGCTGCTTAAATTTTGATTGATAGCTTCAATCATGTTCAATGGAACAACCCCGTCAAGCAAAACATTTGCATGATTAAGGGTCTCAGCATTGCTTCGTACCAAAGTTAATAAACTATCAAAATTCACCTGTGATTGCGCTACGGCAGGCACCAGTGGAGATGCGAGCTGCGGTTGCCAAGGGCTTGAAGAATTAAAAACTAAAATATTAGGATTGCTTGCCAAGCTGGAAAATGAAGAAAGCAATTCTCTGTTTGTTTCTGTTATAGATTCTGTACCTTGAGAAACTTGTGCAAGAACGGCAAGCGCCCTTTGAGCTTTTTCTGCCACAACATTCCAGCGCAGCAAATTATTTTTTAAAGAATTGAGTCGTATTTTTTTTTCTTTTTCGGCTATTTCTTTGTCTGCCATAACAAAATCTTGTTGTTTATCAAAGCCAGATCCATAGTGCAGAGTTCGAATAAATATTTTTAAAGAATTATTATTTAGAATGTTGAAGTCTGTCATGTAATCATTTTTTATTTTATTCAATACCCCTTCGGCTATGTTCGCTATATTGTCGGGGGTTGCATTGAATTTATTTGCAATATAACCAAGAACTTGCTGCTTGGTCATATCTTTTTTCATGATATCCAGAAATTTTAGTAAGTCCTGAAATTGATTATAGTTGAGTTTATCAAGCATATGGGCAAGAAGCCAAACGCTAGCAAGGTTTTCGGATACGGCACCTGCTCCCAAAATTGTTGTTTCCAAGGTTTTAGGTGGATGGTCGGAGCGAGGAAAGTAAATATTTCCTTGCCATGGAAATGCATCTCGTACATTAGGAAGTGAGTCTAAAACTGTCCAACCCATTTGCAATGCAGCATAATACGTTGGAAGTTTGAAGGTGGAGCCTGGCTGTCTTTGTGCAAAAAGCGCTCTGTTGTATTCGTTGGAAGAAAACCCTCCTGCCATGGCAATAATTTTTCCCTTATCCAGTACGAGAGATGCGCCCTGAACTTTGGGTCGTGTTTCTAAATCACAGAAAAGTTGTCCGTCTGATGCTATTTTTTTAATACTGGCAAGAATTGTTTGCCCAGGGGAAAGAGATTTTAGAAAAATATCCTTCGATTTTTGTAAACCTCTTCTTGTTGTTTGGTCGGTTTTAATAGCAACTCGGTTGATACTTTCCGTATCGACGAGGCATGTGTTCACACCAAAATTAATTCGCATGCTTTCTTTGCTTATTTCTGTTGAAATACTGTCGATGCGAGCCACATAAAAGCTATGCAATTCTGGTTTCTGAATATTAACAAAGTTAGAGGCTGGTTCCTGTGCGAAGCCTTTTAAAATCATTTGCATGCCGCTTAAGTTTTGCCGCAAACCATATTGAGCTGCACTTTGAATATTTTGATCGAGAGTTGTTGTAATATGTAGGCCCATTGTGCCTATTTCATCAACTGTATTTGCGCCAATTGCTTGTAAAATTTCAGGCCTTGCTAATTGTTTTTGTACAATTTGGTTGACAGAGACTTCATTGTATTGAAAACGCCCTTGGTTAAATGGTACGGGTTCCTTTACAGCGGCATCGTATTCTTCTTTGCTTATTTTGTGATTTTTAAGCATTCTTTCAAGAACATAGTTTTTTCGAATAAGGGCTTGGCGTTTGGCCTTATCTTGGCCTGCTAAAGTGGTTTTTGTAAATGGATTGTACTTTTCAGGACCCTTGACGCTCGCTGCAATAAAAGCAGCTTCTATCAATGTTAAGTCTTCTACTTCCTTGTTGAAATAATATTTTGAAGCAACACCAACGCCCCTTCCATTGCCTGTGACATGAAATTGATTGAGATAAAATTCAAGAATTTGATCTTTAGAATACATTCTTTCCATTTTAAATGCATTGATCATTTCGTTGAATTTGGTAACTAAATCGGTTTCTTTTCTTCCGTATAAATTTTTTACTGTTTGCTGAGTAATTGTGGACGCGCCTTGCCTTGAGCGAGATAAAAGATTGTGAATACCAGCACGAATAATTCCTTTGATATCAATGCCTATGTTGGTGTAAAAGTCTTCGTCTTCTGCGCTGACAATAGCTTCACGCATGACCTTAGGAATGCGGTCAATGGGTACGTAAATTCGGTGAACTTCTCCAAAAAGACTGCCAAGCTGAGAACTGCCGTCGGAATAGAGAAGAACTGTTTCCTTAGATAGAATTTCCAGGATTTTTGATTTTTCAAATTGAGAATAATCGCCGCTAAATATTTGCATGGCAACATAGCCAGCTCCACAGGCGGCAGGAATAAAGCCAATAAACAGAGTCACAAAAACAAGAAGAAAAATTTTTTTCATATGAGCCTCAGTAGAATACATTTTTTTAAAAATATATGATAAACATACGTTTTAAAACTTAGGAGAGAGCTTAATGGACCCGCAAGTAAAAAACAATTATTGGACCTTCGATTTAAGCCCATTTATTTTTCAAGTGAAAAATATCCCTTTTCAGTGGTTAACAACCGTTTTGGGAATTTTGTTTGTCGTCGTGTTTTTTGTGGGTGGTTATATCGCCTCTCAAAAGTTATTAAAAACACCGCAAAAGCGAGAGTTTTTTCAATCCATGTTTATTTATTTATTTATTATTTTAGGCATTCTATTTGGTTTAAATAAAATGCATGTGAATTGGGGGTTGCGTTGGTATAGCACCATGTATCTGGGTGGTTTTTTAACATTTTATTTGGCAAGTCTTTTCTGGATCAAAAAGAAATCTTTTATGCTCACTGAAAACCTTCTTGTCTCCCTCGTTGCATTTATTATTATAGGCATGCTTGTTGGTGCACGCCTAGCTTATGTATTCATTTATAATTGGGGTTACTACAGCGTGCACCCTTTGGAAGCTGTGGCGACGTGGCAGGGTGGATTGTCTTTTCACGGTGGTGTTGTGGGCATTGCTATTGCCGTTATTTTATTTTGCAGAAAATATAAAATTCCTTTCTTTCATTTAACAGACAAAATTGTTCTTATCACACCTATTGGAATTGGTTTGGGGCGTATTGGGAATTTTATGAACGGAGAGTTGTGGGGACGCCCCATTCAGTCGCATGTGCCTTGGGCTATTATTTTTCCAGACGGCGGGTCAATTGCTCGTCACCCAAGTCAGATATACCAAAGCTTAGGTGAAGGTTGGGGTCTGTTTTTAACACTTTTTATTATTTCCCGTTTTAAACAAAAAGAGGGGACTCTGTCAGGTTGTTTTATTATTTTTTACTGTATTTATCGCTTTGTTGTTGAGTATTTTAGAGCAGCTGATGTTCAGGTTAGTTATTTTTATTTAAACCATTTTGATTGGGCTCCCTTAAAAGCTTATCCTGATACCCAGTGGTGGCAAATTCTCACCATGGGGCAAATTCTTTGTTTTTTATTTGTTTTTGCAGGAATTTTAATGGTTATTTTTACAAGAAAAAATATTTTAGCCTATTCACCTGAATGGCTCAAAAGGAACGAAGAATTTTTTAAGACACACACACCTAAAATTTCAAATTAAACTATTAGGAGTGTCTACTTATGTTGTATGATATCCCACCACCCTTGCCATCAAACGAGACTCATCAAGAGTGGTCTGATGCAAGTTTTAAGCCTGGGTATCTCAATCAAGATATTCTCACAATTCCACTGGAAATTGGCCTCATCGGCTCGCTTAATTATTTTTACACACCACACTCAAAAACCCTTTTTCCAGTTGTAGATGAAGCGACGAATCAAAGTAATGATGCAACGACTTATACACGTTCCTTCATGTTACCTTATGCAGTTGGTGCAGGAGCGCTTGTTTTTGGTGGTTTAACTTTATGCAATGATGATTTTCGTATTTGGACGCAAGCCCGTGGTTTTGCCCATGCTCTGTTACTTTCTGAAGTTGCGACTTCTGGAGCAAAAGTTATTTTTCAAAAAAAACGCCCAAATTATGATTCGCAAATTCAAGCAAATCATGGTGAAGATACCGATGACTCTAGAGCTTCATTTTATAGTGACCATGCCAACCAGGCATTTGCCTTTACAACTTATACTAGTTTACTCATGTTTAAGTTTTCTAATTCCATTGTTATTTCTACCCTTTATACAACGGCTGCGGTTGCGGCTTCGAGTGTTATATCTTACTCCCGGGTGCAAAATCATGCACATAATTTGTCCGATGTTATTGTTGCCGCTGTTATGGGGACTACAATTTCAGGGCTTACTTTTTTTCGGGTGCAAGAAGTCGATGCCGAAATAAATTCCCATGTACACGAGAAGAAATCCCTTGTACCTTCTTCTACAAGTTGGCAAATTACGCCAAACATGCTCTATGATGAGGTTGGGAGAGTGTGGTACACAGCAGATTTACAAGTTAGCATTTAAATGGGAAATTTAATGGAGAAACAAATATGAACCTTCAACAACAAATACAAAAAACTCCCGTGTGGAAAGTTTATTTACCAAGTTTTGGTATATTTGAGCGTGAAGTTCGGCGTTTTTTTGCCGTTCCCGCTCAAACCATTTTTGCACCTTTGGGCAGTGCACTCATTTATTTTGCTTTATTTGGCTTGTCTCTTGGAAAACTCATGCAAGCAAATAGCCATTCTTTTACCCATGGTTACCCCTATATTATATTTTTAGTTCCAGGAATTATGGCTATGGAAACGCTCAACGGGGCGTTTCAAAACCCTATTAGCAGTATTATGATAGCAAAATGGACTGGAAACTTAGTCGATGTCCTTATGTCCCCTGTTTCTCCGTTTGGCTTATGGCTTGCTTATGTTTTTGGAGCATTAATTCGCGCTATTTTAGTGGCAACTTGTATTTATATTGCAGGCTGTGTTTGTGCTTGGCAGTTCATTGACTTTAATTTGCCTTTGTTGCTCCTGGCATTAATTATAAATGTGGGTATTTTTGCAAGTTTTGGAGTTGTTGTTGGTAGTCTTATCAAAACATTTGAACAAGCCTCTATTGTCACCTCTTTTATTTTGCAACCACTCTCATTTTTTTCGGGAGTTTTCTTTTCTTTTGATTCCTTTCCTGTGTGGATGCAATCGGTAAAATATTTTAATCCAATTTTCTATATTGTGAGTATGTATCGTCTTGCCGTTTTAGGAAAATCAGATACAACCATCACAGTTGCCTTTGGCGTTTCTATACTTTTTTTTCTAATTACCTTTATTTTATCTCTTATGTTTCTAAAAAAAGGTTTTGGCTTAAGGAATTAACATGTCAACTACTGAATTAAATGCATTAGAATTTAAAAACGTCGGAAAAGTATATAAACTTCCCCATGGCGGAAAAGTTGAAGCCTTAAAATCTTTTAGTTTAAGCATTCCTAAGGGGGAATTTTTTGGACTACTTGGTCACAATGGCGCTGGAAAAACAACGGCAATTAATATTCTAGCTGGCGTGAATAAACCCACCACTGGTGACATTTTAGTGCATGGGAATAGTGTTGTAAATGACCCTGAAATGACAAAAAGAATTGTTGGAGTTGTGCAGCAAGAACTTCTCGTTGATTCCTTTTTTAAGCTTCCAACTATGCTCAAAATTCAGAGCAAACTTTATGGTGTGGTGCCTGATTTAGAATGGATTAACTTACTGCTTGAAAAGTTAAAGCTAAAAGAACATTACAAAAAAACAACTCGCGAGTTGAGTGGCGGTATGAAGCGCCGCATGATGATTGCAAGAGCTTTGGTGCATAAACCGCGCGTTCTTATTCTTGATGAACCCACTGCTGGAGTTGACGTTCAATTGCGTCATAGCATGTGGGAATTTATAAAAGAACTGCATGAAACTGGTATTACAATTATTTTAACCACGCATTATTTGGAAGAAGCAGAAAATTTTTGCACGCGTATTGGTATTATGAAAAATGGTGAACTTGTTACCTTAAAGAAAAACAAAGATCTTCTTTCTTTGGGTGGAGAACCTAAATTTAATTTTGTTTTAAAGTTTTCATCAAACTTAGGCTCAAATTCAAGCGAAAAAATGTTGGCTGATATTAAGGAATCTTTTCATTTTAAAGATGCACAAATTGAATTTGTGTCTGAATTAAGCCATAACGATGAGAAAAAAATTAAAATTTCGTCGCACATGAGCTACCAAAATCTTGAATACGTTAATTTATATATTGAAAAAATAAAAGAATTAGCTGAAGCAAAAAATTTAACTATTGAGTCTTTTTATACAGAACAACCGAGTTTAGAAGAAGTGTTTCTAAAAATTAATAATGGAAATATTGTATCGTGAAAAAAGTAATTTTATTCTTTTGTGCGCTATTTTTACAATTAAATATTTACGCATTCAACAAAAACGAAGAAAAAGCATTTACTCAAAAGCTTGATTTAGCATTAATGCATTTGCAAGCCCATAAAAGCTTTGAATTAAATTTTGATCAAGAACTTTATTCTCTTCTTCGCGACAAAACATCGAAGTCACAAGGATCAATTAAAATAAAATCGCCCAATAAATTTCGTTTTGAAATACACAAACCCCGTTCTGAGCTTTATGTCAGCAACGGCACTGATTTCTGGAAATACACACCGGATTTAAAACATGCTCAACATTTAAGTTCCAATTCTCTTGAATTGAATTATATTTCCTTGTTAACAAATCCTGCATCCATAAAAACGGCCTATAAAATTTCACATTGGACAACAGAAAATCCACCGCCAGAAAGTGCAAATTGCATTAATATAATTCTAGAACCTAAAGAAGAAAAGCAACAAAAATTATTGTATGTAAGTTTAAATGTCAATGGCGGTTTTCTTAATGAATTGCGTATTGTGCAAATGAATGGGAATAAAGTGCGGTTGTTGTTTCAAAACTCAAAAGATACCACTTCTAACAACGATGTTTTCGACTTTAAGCCGCCGCAGGGGATTGTGGTGGATAGAAATTGATACATTGAGATATTACAATAAAATCAAATAATTTATATTGACATAATAAACGCATTTGGTATTCTCTACTGCGTGTTATGAATTCGCTCAAGAATTCAATAAAAATAGATTTTTTTATTCTTTCAAGGAACTTTTTCAATGCCTTCCATTATTTTTTCGCAAAGAATAATTAAAAAATGTCAAAATTTTGATAATGATTTATTAAAAATATCCTTACTTGGAACAACAAAAATCCGTTGCGGTGAATTTATTTTTTCTATCAATGATAATGGCGTGGTTACTTTTGATGAAGGTCCGGCTTTGAGTAGTATGTTTGCTGGTACGGAGTTAGGGAGTTTTTTAGAAGGAACACGCTATCAGGTTCCTGAAAAAAAAGCATTGAGTGCTAATCTAGCAGACATTTACAACAAATCTCAGGTAAACGTAATTTATGATGAGCTGCATAGGCTCATTTTAACTAAATTAACTGTTAAAATGCAGCCATTTTCAATTTTACAAGTTGTATCTGAGTTTATTACAGGTTCCAATTTCATGGAAAAATCTGAGGAAAAAAAAGAAGAATTCAGAAATTATTTAAGTGACATTTGCTCCAGTGCTATTGGGAAAATATTTGAAGCTGATTTAAAAAAAGACTCTCAAACAAGCACTGTAAATATTTCAATTGAAGACAGAATTCCAATAATTAAAATATATGAAATTTTTGGCACCTGTGGAATGCAAGCTTCAGCAGATAATATAAAACTTAAAATTGAGTCGATGAAACCAATTACTCAATCAGATGAAATTGCACAAGCTCAACAATATTTCAGAACAAAAGATTCATACCATTGAATTTATTATTTTTGATTTTGTTTAGAGGCAGTCATGACAGCTTAAAATGTCTTGATTTTCAATACAATATCATCTAACCTTGTAAATTGAAAGTGAGGGTTTCAATTTGCAAGGTTACATCAAAAGAACTCTTAATCATTTGATTTTACAGGACTTAAAATTATTTCCTGTCGTGTGTCTCATTGGTCCCCGTCAATGTGGAAAATCAACTCTTGTCAAAGAGCTTCTAAAGCACCTAAATATAGAATATATCTTTTTGGACTTAGAACGAGACAGCGATCTTGCTAAGCTTACCTATGCAGAAGATTACCTCAATTTAAATTTAAATACGCTTGTTTGTATTGATGAAGTTCAACGAAAACCAGACTTGTTTCCTCTGTTGCGTTATTGCGTGGACGCAAATCGAAAACCAGCCCGTTATCTTTTACTGGGCTCTGCTTCATCAAAATTAGTGAATCAAAGTTCAGAGTCTTTGGCAGGAAGAATTTGTTATCAAGAATTAACTCCGTTTTTATTGCCTGAAATAATAGAAGAAGGGCTGCTAAATAAAAATGAGCAAACAAAAACCCTTTGGGAAAGAGGGGGGTTTCCAAATTCTTTTCTTGCAGGTTTAACTTCACAAAGCTACAGATGGCGCGAAGAATTTGTAAAAACTATTCTTGAACGCGACATTCCACTTCTTGACGTTCGAATTCCTGCACTGACACTCAAACGAATGTTTTCCATGATGGCTCATTCTCATGGTCAAATTGCCAATTTGTCGAAATTAGGTGATTCCCTTGGTTTAAGTCATACCTCAATTCGTCAATATATTGATTTATTTGAAAATATTTTTATGATACGTAGTTTGCCACCGTTTGAATCTAATTTAAAAAAGCGTTTGGTGAAATCCCCTAAAATTTATATCCGAGATTCTGGTGTGCTGCACACACTTTTAAAGCTTGATTCTCTATCAGAAGTGTTAGCACACCCTGTGTGTGGTGCTTCTTGGGAAGGGTTTGTTATAGAGCAAATTATTTCTTGTCTAAATTCTCGTTGGACTTACGGTTTTTACCGTACTCAAACGGGCGTGGAGTTAGACCTTGTTCTTGAAAAAGGAGGTGTGTGTATTGCGGTGGAATGCAAATTATCTCAAACACCCAGCTTAAGCAAAGGATTTTGGCAGGCATGCCGTGATTTAAATATTAGAAAAGCTTATATCATTGCCCCTGTAACGGAGTCTTTTCCGGCGGGAGCTCAGGGTGAGTGTGTCGTTAAAGTAATGCCACTGTGGGGGTTTTTGGGTGAAATTAAATTAGATGTCGTGTAGAAATCTCTCACACAACTTCCACTAATTCACTATATTCTGCTAAAATTTTATCTGCAGTTAAAAACTTTAATGGCTCGCTTATTGCTTGAGAAACTAACATCCTATCGAATGGATCCTTGTGGATAAAGGGTAAATTTTGCAGAGCACATGCATGAGATATTGTATATGGAAGTTCTTTTATGCCTATTTCTGCAAGATTTTGTACTGCTTCATTGACATTAATTTTTAATTTTCCAATTTGACATTTAATAATTATTTCTGTGATAGAAATACTACTTAAATATACACTATCAGCATGATTCAATTGTTCTAAAATTTTTTTTGTAAGACGATCTGAACCCGTTAAAATCCAAATGAAAATATGAGTATCGACAAGAATTTTCATGAGTTTTCTTCATAAAATAATTTTATAACATCTTCGGAAAGAGGAGCATCAAAATCTTCTTGTACTTCAACTTTACCTTTCATTAAACCAATTTTTAACGGAGTTTTTACTTCTGTAAAAGGGACTAATTTAGCTATGGGGTGGCCAAACTTAGCAATAATAACTTCGTGACCCTCTTTGACTTCTTCTAGCAGTTTAGAAAGTTGGGTTTTAGCTTGATGGATATTAACAATCGTGTGCATATAGCGCCCCTTTCATTTAAACTAGACCTTAGTCTAG
>JAZKEW010000079.1:0-3289 GCA_040386785.1 Bdellovibrionota bacterium | reverse complement strand
TATGGTGATAAATTTAGAGAAGAAGAATTTTATTCGCACTATCCAAAGCCAGAAGATGGTTGGGCTCCTGAAGATGCCGACTCCAACCCCACAGGAGTCGAAACGAATTCCGAAGACAAGGCGCAAAAAAATAACGATTTTATGGATCAAAGAAAAAAAGTATTGCCGAGTGAAGAGTCAAATCCAATCAATGCACCAGCAGGTGGAAGTGGTGGTGGAGGTTTGACTGCACCAGCCGCCCCTGCACCTCAATTGCCTATGCAGTAAAGGGAAAACATGTCACTCGAATCAATTTATGGTAAAAGTTTAAAAGAAATTCTTATTGAACAAAATAAGCATATTCAAAAAAAACTCGAAGACATTTTACCCGATGATCAAAGCGAAAGCGAAGAAGAAATTGTCGGTATTTTACTTGAAAATGAAATTATAAGCGAAAGCTCTCTGCTGGCAGCTTTTTCCGTTCAATATGATATCCCCTTTCAAGAAACAATTTCATTTAGAGACTTAAATCCGCAATTGGTTAAAAATTTGAATATGCAATTTTGTTTGCAAAATTTAATTGTTCCAATTGATGAAAATGAATTTTCTGTTACCTTAGCGGTGAATACTCCATTAAATATAGAATCTGTTGACTTTTTACAGTCGTTTTTTCGCAAATCCATTAAACGTGTACTTGTGCCTAAAGCTGTTATTGACGCAGCAATTAACAATATGTTTGAGCGGGTTGATTTAAGCGAGCAAACAGCTCAAGGTTTGACAAATGAAGATGAAATTGAAGGCATTGAGGGGCTCGATGTTGCGCACAATTTACTAGATGACAATGAAGAAGCCCCTGTGCGTAAAGAAGTCACAACAATTATTCGAAGAAGTATTACTGAAAAAGCCTCTGATATTCATATAGAGCCATTTGAAGATAGAGTTTCTGTGCGTTTTCGTATGGATGGGCATCTAAAAGAAGTGCGAATTATTCCTAAAAAATACCAATCCAGTATCACGACGAGAATAAAAATTTTAGCAAAACTCAATATTGCAGAAAGCCGTCTCCCACAAGATGGCCGTATCACATTAAAAGTTGGTTCAAGAGATATTGACGTGCGCGTAAGTACACTTCCTATTAAATTTGGGGAAAGAATTGTGCTTCGTATTCTTGATAAATCGGGAGGGCTGCCTCCGCTAGAAAAAATTGGTATGCCAGCCCAGCTGTTAAAAAATTTTCAAACTCTCGTTCAACAAAAACATGGTATCGTGCTTGTAACAGGGCCTACAGGGTCGGGAAAAACAACGACTTTAGCATCTGCACTCATGAGTGTGAACAAACCAGATGTCTGTATTATTACCGTGGAAGATCCCGTCGAAATTCAACTTCCTGGTGTGAGCCAAGTGGAAGTTAATGACAAAGCAGGGCTTTCCTTTGCAGCTGCATTGCGTTCTATTCTTCGACAAAATCCAAACATTATTCTTATTGGTGAAATTCGTGATGCAGAAACAGCACAAATTGCTGTGCAGGCTTCCATTACAGGCCACCTTGTTTTTAGCACACTGCACACAAATGACACGGCTTCTTCGGTCACTCGACTTGTGGATTTTGGTATTGAACCTTTTCAAATTACGACTGCCGTGCTTGGTATTCTTGCCGTGCGACTTGTGCGTAAAATCTGTATGGAATGTAGAGAAGTGACTCAATATACGACAGAACAATTAAATTTAATTGGACTAACCCAAGAAAAAATTAAAGGCAAAACTTTATACAAAGCCCATGATTCTGGTTGCCCTCAATGCAAAAATACCGGCTATTCTGGGCGAATTGGAATTTATGAGCTTATGGTGTTTGATGACGCCATTCGTAATTTTGTCTTAAAAAGTTCAGATGGGGCAAGTTTAAAACGTTTGTGTATGCAACGGGGGATGAAAACTCTCAGAGACAGTATTCATGAAAGGCTTTTAAACGGTGAAACAAGTTTAGATGAAGCCTTGCATGGCACACAGGATGAAGGTAGTACTGAAGAAATTCCTTAACAACCAATACGGCTTCCACTAAGGTAACATTCAATGCCATTGTACACTTATAAAGGACAAAATTCTTCCTCTGGTAAACCTGTTAAGGGCATTCTTGAGGCAGAATCTCCTCGTGAAGTGAAAATAAAATTAAAAAAACAACATATTCTTGTTTTAGAAGTGAAAGAAGACAGGAGAGCTCAAGGTGCTACCGATAAAGCTGGTTTCTTTGCAACACTCAATCGTAAACCTCCAAAACCTCAAGATATTGCTATTGCTACAAAACAATTTGCAATTTTATTGCGTTCAGCCGTAGATATTAACGATGCCCTTCGTGCTATTGCTGAACAAGTTGAAAATGCTGAATTGCGGTTTGTATATATTCGTATTCGTGAATTGGTGACAGAAGGAAAATCGCTTTCCGTTGCGCACGCTCAATTTCCGAAAGTTTTTAGTTCAATTTACGTCAACATGATCGGTGCTGCTGAAAAAGCAGGTGCACTTCCTCTTGTGATGCAAAGACTTTCGGAGTTTATTTATTATCAAATTGAAATTAGAAAAAAAATTGTTGGCGCTTTAAGTTATCCGGCTCTCATGGGTGTTATGGCCATAGGCGTGGTGTTTTATTTATTTGTAAAAATTTTACCACAAATGACGAAATCATTTACGACACTAAAGGTTATTTTGCCGTGGTATACTATTTTAATGAACCAAATTTCTGCTTGGATGCAAGCATGGTGGCTTATTTGTCTCATTATTATTGTTGGCTTTATCTTTTTTGTTCTTTCTTGGTCTAGGACAAAAATTGGAAAAGAAAAAATAGATTATTTTATGTTTACCGCACCTGTCATCGGAATTCTTACACAGAAAATAACAATTTCGCGATTTACAAAAACCCTCTCGACAATTTTGTCAAGCGGTGTACGCATTGTAGAGGCCCTTGAGCTGACTCGAAAAGTTGTTGGTAATACAGTCATGGAAAAAGCCCTTGATGATGCCCTTGTGAAAGTTCAAGATGGTGATAAACTTGCCACTGCGCTTGAAAAGACAAAAAAATTTCCGCCTATGGTTATCCATATGTTGCGTACCGGTGAGAAAACAGGTAAGTTAGAAGAAATGCTTGTCAATATTGCAGAAGTTTATGATGAAGATGTCAACAATCAAATCACAGCAACGACGAAGCTTATTGAGCCAGCAATGATGATATTTATGGCAGGAATTGTTTTCATGATGGTCATGGCGGTCATTGGTCCTATGATGGCGGCTATGAATCAGTTGCATTAAAATGGAGTCA
>JAZKEW010000078.1:7197-20130 GCA_040386785.1 Bdellovibrionota bacterium | reverse complement strand
ACAAAACTGTACTTTGACGTCAATTTAACTTTGGAAGCGTACGTCCCTTCACAGAATAAGCAAGATTAAAGGAGATTTGTAGAAATATCATGACTAAAAAAAATCTGCTTTATGCCGCAATGAGTCTTGTCTTAACAATTTTCTTCATATACATATTTTTTCCATTTTCTCTTTTAAAAGAAGTTGGAATAAGCAAGCTTCAAGTCTATTTGAATCAGACGAATATGGGTTTAAATATTGAAGCGCAATCGTTATCGAGTTACTGGTTTACAGGCGTTAAAATAAAAAATATTCAAATTACAAATCCACACCAAGAAAAAAGTTCACTCAAAATTGATGAGGTGACAGTAAGAGTTTCTGTTCTGCCAATTTTGCTTGGTAAAATAAATGTGAATTCAGATGTGAAAATTGCCAATGGGGATGCCTCTTTATTTGTATCTCTTTCTCTTCTAGATTTAATTTCAAACAAAACGAATATTAAAAAAGCGAGTGCTGATTTTGATAATTTTAAATTAGATGAAATATTCAAGCAATTTATTAATATAATAAAACATAGTAATAATCCTTCCTTGTCTATGCTGATTCCATTAATTGCAAATAGTAGTGTGGGTGGATTTTTAAATGGAAGTGTTTATTATAGAAGCGGAGAAAATAATACCTCTTTTGCAAATCTTAAAATTAAAAATGCCTATTTAGATCTTCAAAATGCTACACTCGATATTCCAAAACAAATATTCACAACCGCAAATGTGGATATGCAGTATGAGCCACCAACTCTCACCATTAAAAAAGACACCGCTTTTACTGCGCAAAACATGTCGTTTTCAGCTATTGGCAATATTCAAAATTTAAATGTGCGTGGAAAAAAATCTTCTGTGAATTTGAAGTTAGGAATTTTGTTGTCTGGGCAAATTGAAAAAAATTTCGCGTTTTTGTTGCCACAGCTTTTAAAGTGTCCGACTTCCTCAATTCTTGGGGGGATTATGAATGTGAATTTGTCTGGGAGTACGGATAAGCTGGAGTGTCATCAGTGAGAATTAGTCAATATTAAGCTGATGATTTTCCTTCACCACCAAAACCGCCCCAATGGCTCCAGCGGAATCTCCAATCACATGCTTGAACACTTTTACCGGCTCATTTGGGAGAAAAGAATTTTCTCCAATTTTTGCATCGAGACCCTCATAAATAAGATCTTGTAAACTCAAACCACCGCCCAACACAAAATAATGTGGATCAAGTAAACTTGTTAAACTTCCTAAATAAAATGCTAAGTCTTTTTTGTATTGCTTTATAACAGCAAGGGCAATGGGATCTTGTACTTTATACAAATCAAATATTTCAGAAGCAGTGGGGCGTTTTTGAATTTGAGAATACATTCTCACATTGAGCGCTGCCTCTAAGCCAGGGCCGCATAAATATTGTTCTGCGCAACCTTGCCTTCCGCAATAACAAGGCAATCCGTTGGGGTATAAGGTAACATGCCCAACTTCTCCTGCTCCCCCGCGGCGTCCCGTCATGACTTTGCCGTGTACAACAATGCCGCCACCAAAGCCTGAGCCTAAAATTAAACCCACGGAAGTTTGTTTGTGAACAGGAATTTTAGTTTGTTTGAAATATTCAAGCCCTGCCCCACACAAAGATTCTGCGAGTGCAAAACAGTTGGCGTCATTTTCAGACATAAAAGGACATGAAAGCTTTAATTTTGCATGGAGATCTTTATGTAAATTATGGCCAACGACAATCATGCTGTTGCTTGCAGTAATAATTTCAGTGATGGGGTCTATGGGGCCAGGCACGCTGAGGCCAACGCCTGCTATTGAACTTGGTTTAACGTCTTGTTCGAAACAAACATCGTGGAAGAGTTGTGCCATTTTATCAACAATTTGTTCGTAGCCTTTGTGCCGTTCTGTGGCCACGCGCTTTTTACTCACAATAAATGCAGGTGTGATGTCGCCATTGCTTTTTAAATATTCAAATTCTGCAATTGCTTTTGTGTTGGAATTTAATTTGCCAAAGTGAATAAGCATGGCTTCTATTTTTGTGCCGCCAATATCAAACCCTATAAAATACATGTTGTGCCCTCAGACATAGAAAATCGTTGTTATACTCGTGACAATGCTCGTTGTTCATACGAGGTAGCAACATAGCTGAATTGGCTGTTGGTTGGCAAACTATCAGTGTAATTCTTAGGCGATCGGTTATACACCGTCGTCTTCAGTATCGGAAGAGGTGTCTTCTGGTAAGAATCTGTAATGCGTGTGTGGTGCGGTAGTAGGAGGATTGAAATTTTTTTGTTGTAATGTTAACTCACCTAATTTTATATCCAGAAGCTCTTTAATAAAGGTATTATTTTCGTACCGTTTCTTTTCTTTTTCAATTTCTGCAATAATTGCTTGCAGATAACTGTCGACATTTTTTTGAATATTTTGGTTTGGAATTTGTATTGTGTTTTGATTCCATTTTTGAAATACGGGAGAAACAAGTGGTTTTATAAGATATCCCAAGAAAAAAACAGCTCCCTGTGCAGCAAGGCCAATTAAATTGACAAGTAGCCCTGAAACCAATTGAGGTAGTCCCAAATTATTAAAGCGAGGTGTAAATAATGGAGCACTACCGACTCCTGCATTGTCTGCAGCAAAATCAACTGCTCCCAAAGTTACTAAAAACAGCAATTTAGCTGCTGATTTATGTCCCAAGGATTTATTATTATGAGCAATGAGCTTAGAAAAGTGCAAAATATTTTCTTGTAAAAATACCGCTAGTCCTTCTTTATTTTCAATCGTTTCTTCTTTAAGAATGTTATTTGAAATTTCAAGAGCAACTTTAGCTAATTCTGCTTCCATCAGTTCTTCCGAAAATTCTTCAAAATTGTTAGATAAAAGATGCGCAAGATAAAACAACTGATGTATTTTTGCATCTTCTATATTAAAAGTTGTTTTTAGCGAGTTAAAAAATGATGTGAGTTTAACTGTCTTTTCTTCTTCGTTTGAACAGGAAGATATGTTCTTAATTTCTCCAACGAGTGAGCTAAGGTTTTGGTGATCTGATGCTTTACTAACAATAGACTGAGCTTCTTCCAAAGATACAGAAAGAGAAAGGTTGTTCGAGGCTTTAGTTTCTGGAGTAAGGCTTAATTTTGTTTTTACGCTTGCTTTTGAAGTAGAAGATCTTGCTTTCTCTTTTTCTTGCGCAGAATTTAAGAGAGAGTTCATGCCATAAAGTATGCCCCCAAGAATAGCCCAGCCAGCTATAAATGTTAAGACTGCAATGATAGGAATTGCGCCACTTGCTCCAATTACTGCGGCAATTGGAGGACAAGCGCAGACTGCCAATATATAGCCAATTCCTTCATGTAATCCGAATAACACAGGGATAATAAATCTCTTTAGCCAAATTATTCCTTTTTCAGAGCCTGTACGGACTTGATAAGTAAGACACAAAGCTGAAACAGAAATAACTGCAACACCAATCATATTTAGTTCTTGAGATTTATCTGGGGAAACTTTCATTTCAGTTAGAATGTCTTGCCATAGTTGAGCGGCATTTAAAAAATATTCTGTGACGACATCATCAGACGGTGTTTGAAAGCGGTTGATCATAATGTCCCCTAAATCAATAAGGGAGGTCAATTTTTTATCAAAAGTTTTTCCTGCGTTACTCTCATTAGGAATGAGTGCTCTTAAAGCGTTAAAAAATTGGATAGTACGCTCTCTAAGAGCTTCATTTTTATGTGTCTTTAGATCCTTGGTATAATCGGTTATTAAATCAAGTATGTTTTTTGCATTACTTTGAGAGTTGTACTCTTGAGAACTGATATTAGCTGCTGCATCAAGTTCTGTTTTAAAGAACTCAGAATCGTCACGACGCCCATGATGAAAGAGCTCAGAAACTTCTTGTCGGCCTTTGTTTCGTACAAATGCTTCACGCCCATCTTTGTAAAAGTCTTCTTTTACGGAATTAAAGTAACTGGTTTTATCGCCTGCTTGAACTTGTGTGGGCAAGCGTAAGTTTTTTCTTATATTAGGTCCCATTCCGATACTCATTTTTTCAATTATCCTTCATATGTTATGTTTAGTCAGAATAGTTTTAGCTGACGTAGAGCGCACTATACTGAAATTGAGAATCGTTATCAATATAACAAATAAGAAAATTGATATTTATTTTTTGGTACTCAATAAATAATTTAAATATACAAACCCATCAAAGCTCTCACAATTTTTTAGTATCATTCTTTTTGTAAAATTTTCTTGAAAATCAAAAAGAGATGGGGCGTTGCTGCTGCCCACTATGAAGGGGCTAAGGGTAAGGTAGAGTTCATCAATTAAATTATTTTGCATAAAAGCAGTATTTAATTTTCCGCCTCCCAGGAGTGCTGCCTTTGTGTATTTTTTATTTTTTAAATGTTGAATTAAGCCAGGCATATTGCCAAGATAACACGTTATTTTTCCTACTGGTGCTTCCTGTTCTTCCACTCTTAAAATGGGCTTTTCTTGCATATTAAATGAAGAAACAAAAAAAATACTTTTTGGTATTCCTTCTTGCTTCCAAAATGGACTTTGAAATGAAATATTCCCCGAACGCGTAAAAATAATCCACTCCGGTTCATTCTGTAATTTTCTTAGTGCTGCAACACGAAATGCGCCTTTTTCGCTTTCTATGCTGCTTGCACCATGAAACACGACATCGCATTGAGCCACAAGCTTTGCCATGCGTTCAAAATCACGTTGACAGGTAAATGCATTTTTGGCCCGTTCAGAAGAAGACTCCTTGTCGTGAAAAGCAATTTTGCCGTTAATGGAGGCGAGCATGATATTTATAATGTTAAAGTTGTTCATGAAATCTCTTGTGTATTGTGTGCCAAAGCGTTTTTTTCTGTTAAACTGGGGCCTCAGGCGGTCACAATACCATGATGGAATGTTGGAGTGAACAACGGGTTGCGAAGTTATAAAATTGCGGGTATTCTATTTATAAAATCGCGGACTCTGAAGTTGTAAAATCGCGGTACTTATCCTGTTGAAAATAAAAGGAAATTATGTCTCAGCCCTCTTATAAACGTTGGCAAATGCAACGCATTCAGCAGGCCTTAAAAACACGACGTGTTCTCATACTTGCAGGGCCTCGGCAGTGTGGCAAAACAACTCTTGCAAAGGAGTTGGCATCGTCGAACACAATTTATCGAACTTTGGATGATGTGACATTGTTAGAAGCCGCACAGGCCGACCCGCGTGGATTCGTCCAGCATGGCAATGAGCTCATGATTATTGATGAAATTCAAAAAGCTCCTATTTTATTGCAGGCAATTAAACAAGATGTTGATACGAATCCAGCGTATGGCCGATTTTTATTGACGGGTTCTGCAAATATTCAATCTTTGCCTGGGGTCACGGAATCCTTAGCAGGGCGCGTGCGTAAAATACGACTTCGCCCTCTTGCGCAAGGAGAAATTTTTCACCAGCCTCCTAGTTTTATTAAAAGAATTTTTTCGAAATCCCTCAACTCTTTTAAAATAGAAATGGCAAATCCTTCTCATAACAAGAGAACTTACTTGGAGGAGGCTTTTTACGGAGGGTATCCAGAGGCTCGTACGTTGGATAAAAAAGAAATGCGTCGATGGCATATTGATTATTTAGAGGCTCTTTTTGAAAGAGATTTGAAGGATATTGTGCATATCAGACGGCATGACAGCATGAAAGAACTTCTTCATGCATTTTCTTCGTGGTCCAGTAAATTTATGGATGTTGCCGCCATTGGCAGTGGTTTGTCTTTATCGCGACAAACAATTGAATCTTATCGCAATGCTTTGGAAGCGCTGTACTTAATTGAACGAGTAAAGCCATGGTCCAAAACCGATTATGATCGTGTGGGCAAACAAGACAAAACATTTATGACTGATACGGGTTTAATGTCTTCGGTGTTGCAGTGGAATATAGATAAAATAGAACTGGACGGAGAAAAAAATGGAAAGCTTCTTGAAACCTTTGTGTTCAATCAATTGTCTGCGCTTTTAGAGGCGCAGGAAGATGCGTATCAGATGTATCATTACAGGGATCGTGAACAAAGAGAAATTGATTTTTTGATTGAACATGAAGACGGAAGTATAGTGGGAATTGAAGTTAAGGCAAGTTCTACTGTGAGTAGAGAAAGTTTTAAACATTTAAAATGGTTTCAAGAAAAGATGGTGCATGATTTTTCGTTTACGGGAATTGTTTTGTATACAGGAGAGCAAGCAGTGTCGTTTGGTGAAAATATGTGGGCTGTGCCTATTTGTGCAATGTGGTCAACGTGACCGTGGCTTAAAGGTTTATTTTAACCCAACACAGGCCACAACACATTAGCCCCTAACTCTTTTGCGCGAATTGCAATTGGGTCGTCTTCCAGAGCCGTTAATATTTCAACGCCCTCCCCTACAATTGCAAGAGTGTGTTCAAACTGCGCAGAATCTTTTCCATCCACGGTTTTTGCAGTCCACCCATCACTTAATAATCTTGAGCGCCAATCACCGGTATTAATCATGGGTTCAATGGTAAAAACCATACCTCGCACAATTTTTAGTCCTGTCCCCTTTTTTCCAAAATGTGGAATTTGTAAATCTTTTTCATGAAAAATTTTGCCAATGCCGTGCCCAACAAAATCGCGCACAACGCCGCAACCTTCTTTTTCTGCATAAGATTGAATAGCGTGTCCAATGTCACCAATTCTGTTGCCATGTTTTGCCATGACAATAGCACGAGCAAGGCTTTCTTCGGTGATTCGAGTGAGTTTGACGCGTTCTTCGGGAATGTTATTTCCAACCATAAAGGTGCGTGAACAGTCGCCAAAATATCCGTCTAGAGTTACAGTGACATCAATATTGACAATGTCACCTTCTTTTAAAATTTCATCATGGCTAGGAATGCCATGGCAAATAACGTCATTAATGCTGGTGCAAACAGATTTTGGATAACCGAGGTAGTTTAATGGGCTAGGATAGGCGTTGTGAGATAATATGTAGTCGTGAGTAATTTTGTCGAGTTCTTCTGTGCTAATACCTGGTTTGACAAAGGAACCCACGTGTCGAAGGGTGTGGGCGGCAAGTTTTCCTGCTTTACGGAGCATTAAGATATCTTCATGTGATTTTAATTTTGGCACGGTTTTTGTACTTTCTATACGAATTAATTAAGCAATTCTTTTACTGCAGTAAAATCGTTTGTTGTGAGACAGTTTGCAGATTCCACTGTCTTATTTGCAAGACCTTTTAGCACTTTTCCTGGCCCAACTTCAATCCACACTGTTTCACTATTTTGACTGTAAATGTTTGTTAAGGTTTGTGTCCAAAGCACGGGGCTTGCAATTTGTTTTACCAAAATTTCTTTTGTGTATGTTGTGCTTGTATGAGTTTTGGCATCGACATTGGCAACAATTTTTTTATCAAACGATTGTAATGGTATGTTTTGCAAAAATTTGGACATTTCAACTGCAGCTGGTTTCATGAGTGAAGAATGAAAAGGCGCACTCACTGGTAAGGTTTTTGCTTTGCCAAGTTTTTTTTCTGCTATTACAGAGCAGGCTTGCTCTACGGCAAGTTTATTTCCACTGAGAACAAGTTGTCCAGAAGAATTAAAATTCACCACTTCAACCACATTATTTTGTGTCGAAATTTCTTTGCAGATAGAAGGAATTTCATCGCATTTATTTCCTAAATAAGCAGCCATTGCGCCCACGCCGACAGGGACAGCGCGTTGCATCGCTTGACCACGGAAGTGCACACTTTTTAATGCATCGGCAAATTTAAGTGCGCCAATGGAAACAAGCGCAGAATATTCTCCAAGGCTGTGCCCGGCAACAAGTTCAAAGTCCAATTGCATGTGTGCATTTAGAGTTCTAAAAATTGCTGTGCTCAAAGTTAAAATTGCAGGTTGAGTAAATTCAGTGAGGTTGAGCTTTCCTTCGGGGTCTTCAAAGCACAAGCGCGACATGTTGAAACCCAAAGTATCGGATGCTTCTTCAAAAGTACTTTTCATTTCTTGAAATTCTGAACATAAATCGTTTCCCATACCAACAGACTGACTTCCTTGTCCGGGAAATAAAAGAACATATTTTTTCTGCATAATTCGTATACTCCATATAGATAACAACATACCTCTAGCACGAATGGACTTCGAACTAAAGCACTTACCACCTTTTCTTATGAAAAATGATACTCAACTTGAGTTTACAGAACGATTTGTGCCTGATAAAAGTAATCCCGAAGGTGTAACTATGACGGCACTAAAAAAGTTATTTTTTGATAAATAAAGCTAATTATTTTAAGGGGTATTAATATGTTCGATCTCGTTACCCAAGGATTTAAAGACGCCGCGCTGAAAATGAAGGGGCAAGCTCGTTTAACCGAAGAGAATATAGGGGAAGCCCTTGACGCCATTAAAAAATCTTTGCTTAATGCAGACGTTGATTTAAAAGTTACAAAACAATTTCTAGAAAACGTAAAGCAAAAAATGCTTTCCGATGTGGTTACTTTGAAATCAAAATCGGGGCAAAAAGTGAGTGCGGGTGACCACTTTATCAAGTCTTGTCACGATGAACTTGTTGAACTTTTGGGTGGAAATACTCCTGAAATAATTAAAAACCAAAAAGGTCCCACGGTTGTTTTGCTTGTCGGTTTGCAGGGTGCTGGGAAAACAACCCATGCAGCCAAAATTGCAAAATTACTCGCAAGTCAGCATAAAATGCGCCCATTGTTGGTTGCAGCTGACGTGTACCGCCCTGCTGCCCGTGATCAATTAAAAATGTTGGGCGATAAAATAAATGTACCAGTATTTACTCTTGACACAAAAGATGCAGTTGAAATTGCTAAAAAAGGTGTTGAACACGCAAGGGCAGAGTGGCTGGATTTAGTTATTATTGATACTGCAGGTCGTCTTGCAATTGACAATAATTTAATGGAAGAACTCGAGAATATAAAAGCCGCTGTGTCGCCGCAAAATATACTGCTTGTTATTGACTCCATGATTGGTCAGGATGCCGTTCGTACGGCTTCCGCTTTTGACCTGCGGTTAAATTTAACTGGTGTTGTGCTCACGAAAATAGATGGTGATAGCCGTGGTGGAGCCGCGCTTTCTGTAAAAAAAGTCACTGGCAAAAATATTCTATTTGTTGGTACTGGGGAAACTCTCGATAAACTGGAAGAGTTTAGGCCGGAAGGAATGGCGAGTCGAATTCTTGGAATGGGCGATGTGGTTGGCCTCATGCAAGATTTTGAAAAAGCCATTGATGTTGAAGCAGCGGAAAAAAATTCTGCTCGCATAATGCAAGGGCATTTTGATTTTAATGACTTCCTAGACATGCTTGGTACCATCGGTAAAATGGGACCAATTAAAGATGTTGTCGCAAAAACTCCATTGGCAGGACAAATTTCAGCTAAAGATATGGATAAGGTTTCAGACAAGGATATTCAGAGAAAAGCAGCCATTGTGCAATCTATGACAAAAAAAGAAAGAGAAAACCCTGACCTCCTTCTAATTCAAAAATCAAATACTGCTCGTAGCCGGTTAGCTCGAATTGCAAAAGGTTCGGCACACAATGAAAAAGATGTGAAAGATTTAGTAGAACAATTTATGCAAATGAAAAACATGATGCAAATGATGGGTGGATTTGGTGGACTTGCTGGTATGGGGGGCGGCGGCGGTCTTATGTCTAAAATACCAGGGCTAGGCCAATTAAAACAGATGGCAAATATGGCAAAAATGGCTAAAATGATGGGCTCTGGTGGTGGTGATATGGGCGGCATGGCAAGTATGTTTGGTGGAGGTATGCCCGGTATGCCAAGTATGGGTGGTGGTGCTGGCGGCGGTCTAAGTAACGCTGATTTAGCGGAAATAAATCGCATGAAGAAAAAGAAAAAAGAAGAAAAAATGCGAAAACAAAAGAGATAGGTAGTCTTCGATGAACCAAGAAAAAAATTTTTTTGACTATGTAAATAAAAAACCGCAAGTAACGTATCCTGAAGTGGGTCAGGCAAATGAAGGCTTTTTAAAAAAAGTGTACGTACAAACTTGGGGTTGCCAAATGAATGTGGCGGACACCGAGCGCATGCTCTCGCTACTTGGTACCCGTAACTACCGTCAAACTGAAAATTTAAATGAAGCCGATTTAATTTTGCTCAACACCTGCCATATTCGTGAAAAAGCTCGACATAAATTAGTGAGTAGGCTTGGTGAACTAAAGCCTTTAAAAGAGGCTAATCCAAATTTAATTTTAGCGGTTGCAGGGTGTGTGGCGCAAGCTGAGGCAAAATCTCTTTCCAAAGAAACGCCTTATGTCGACATGATTTTTGGCCCTGATCAAATAGAAGACATTCCTAATTTACTTGAAAAAGTAATTGAAAAAAATGAATCTGAAAAAAAACAACTAGCAGACTACAACGAAAAAAATTCCCCTCTTATTTTAACTAAATTTGATGAGAAAGAAAAAGGTTACTCTATTCCAATTGATGTTGTGCCTCCTTATTATGATGAAACAAAAACTGAAGTGAGTCGGTTTGTAAATATCATTAAAGGGTGTAATAATTTTTGTACTTTTTGTGTTGTGCCATATACTCGAGGGCGTGAAAAAAGCCGTCTAGACACCGAAGTAATAGATGAAATTAAGTATCTCACTGCCAAAGGTGTGAAAGAAATTATTTTGCTTGGGCAAAATGTGAATTCTTATGGGCTCGATTTAATTGGCGCCACTGATATTAATTCTAGCCACGGTAAGCTTCCTTTTGCTGATTTATTGTACAAGGTGAGCGAAATAAAAGAGGTGGAGCGTATTCGTTTTACAACCTCAAACCCCCACGACTTTACTCCAACTCTCGCGACGGCGTTTGCGGAACTTCCTAAAGTCACAAACTCTTTTCATTTAGCGGTGCAATCCGGCAGCAACCATATTCTCGATCGCATGAACAGGCAGTACACTCGAGAAGAATATTTTGAGCGCGTTAAATGGATTCGCAATGTGCGTCCTGAAATTGCTTTTAGCACGGATATTATTGTTGGATTTCCTGGTGAAACAGAGCAAGATTTTGAAGATACTTTGTCGCTTGTAAGCGAAATGCAGTACGCATTTATTTTTGCATTCAAGTACTCCATTCGGAAAGGCACTCCTGCCACTCGTTTTCACGATCAAGTTCCTGAAGATGTAAAAGACAGACGCTTGCAAACTTTACTCGATCTGCAAAAGAAAGAAACTTTGAGGCAGAATTTGGCTGAAATTGGTAAAATTCGCGAAGTTTTATGTCTATATAAAAATAAAAAAGAAGAAAATTCTTGGTATGGACGAACTTACGAGGGGCGTTTGGTCAAAGTTTATTCTTCTCAACATTGTGTTGGTTCTATCTTGCCAGTTCAAATAACTGCAGCGAATTTAATAGCTCTTGAAGGAAGTTTTGTTTAGATAAATACCCTTTGCCCCGCGATTCTTAATTGATTTAAATCACGGGGTAGATGGTTTTTAAATTAAGTATTTAATTGATCTATCGCCTTAGCTTCTATATTTATAACAGGTAAAAAAAATCTTGTAAATAGTTTTGAGCCAAAAAACCCAACTAGTATATGAGTACATGTCGGAAAATTAACACTACTTAAAAAATTGTTTTTATTGTGTGCGTTTAGAAAGTAGATTATTAATTTAAAACAAACACTGCTCTTAAATAAGAGCAGTGTTCATGTGATTAAAAAAAGTGCAAATTGAATTTATTTTGTTGCAGGTGGTGGTGTTGGGTTTTTCTTTAATGGCTCAGAAAGAGATTTTTCTAAACTATTTTTGAGTGCATAGCGGTCATGAGTTTTGACCCAAGCTGAGCTCATGGCAAGAGCGAAGAATAAAATCCCGCAAATCCATGTTGCGCGAACAATTGCTTTTACTCCGCCAGACGCGCCAAAAAAACCTTGTGAATTGCCGCCGCCAAGGGCTCCGCCTATGCCGCCCTCGTTACCTTGTTGCAAAGCGACGATCAAAAAAATTAAAACAACTGCATTTATAATTAAAAGAGTTGTCAGGAGAGTGGAAATCATCTTAGTATCCTTCCGTGTGCTCGCTATATCTGCTTTAAGCGGGTATAAGAATCAAGCTGTTCATTCGGCTATCGTACTCTGTATGGCACAATGAGCTTTTTTTCTCAAGATTATTTTAGAGAGTGAGTTATTATATGGTGAAGACAAATCAAGACAGCGATAAAAACAAGAAGACAGTGCCTTCAAAATCAGCATCTGCAGCCTCTAAAACTTCTAAGACAACAAAAAAAGAGCCCGTGACATCGACTGTAAAACCTAAATCAGAAAAAAAACCTCCTGCAACTGCAGCTTCTCCAAAACCAAGGGCAAAGCCTGCTGTAAAGGCAAAAAAAGCAGTGGAAGAAGTGACAGAGCTTAAAATAGAAGTCAAAGAAAAAATAATAGTGGAACCTGTTGCTGGCGCAGAGCCTAAAATAGAAATTATTCCCGTGTTACAGCCTTCTGTTGGCGAAGCTCCAATTTATAGTTTAAATGAGGATGTCGAAGTTAAAGCGCGTACAGTAGCATTTCACAAAATTGTTCCTCAAGATGACTTAGTTCAAGCGCTGAATAAAGCAGGCTATGAGCACGCCGATGCAAATTTACATAAAATATTGCAAGCAGTCCTACGTGGAAGTGATGTTTTTGCAAATAAACCTGATCACGGTAGTTCGTTCTTAATTGGCGCTGTTGGTTCAGCGTACAAGGTTCTGTCAGGAGCCTTAACTCGTGCAGAGGCAAAGCAACCCCTTGCTTTAGTACTCACGAACGATGAAAAAAAATTAAACGAATTATTTGCCAATACAACAAAAGTATTTCCCCAACATTTGAACGTTCATTTTGCCTTACTCAGTGAAAAAACTTCTGATGAAGAAAAGCAAGTTCTTTTAGGAAGCCATATTGATATCTTATTTTCCACCGT
>JAZKEW010000078.1:0-7187 GCA_040386785.1 Bdellovibrionota bacterium | reverse complement strand
CAAAATTTGGAGAAGGTTCACAAAACTCTTGACTTGAACTTAAATTCAGTTGGCTTGTGTGTTGTGTATGAATTGCAAAATATTGCTCAGCAACAGGGCGTTGAATTTGCATCAATTCTAAAAGCTCTTCCGCAAGAGCGAGTGCAGAAAGTATTTTTGTCAAATGAAAATAATCCTAAAACAAGGGAACTGGCTTTCACTTACTTAGATGACTTAGAATATTTTTATTTGTTACCTTGTTATGTTCAAGATCGTAGTCCTAAACAATTTGCGCATGCGCTCACAGTGACACAAAAATTCCAGGTTTTGTTGGGGCATCTCAAGAATCATAAACCTGCTTGCGCCACAGTTTTTGCGAATACAAGAAGTGCTGCAGAGTGGATTGCATACAAACTGCATGGGAATGGAATTAAAGTTGAACTTGTTGTGTCAAATTTAAATTTTTCTAAAAAACAGCAGCTTGTGAAGTCAGTTAAATCTGGCGATATTAATGTCATTGTAACGACTGATTATCATTCTTCAACGCTAGGGCTTGAGAATTTAAATTGTTTATATCAATTTGATTTACCCGACTCAGCAGAAAAATTTATTGACCGCTTGAATCTTATAGAAAAAAGTAAATCCCCCATATCTGTTTCCTTTATTTGTGAAGATTACGGTTATAATATGGGTAAAATTGAAAATAAATTAGGGTTTAAAATGCATGTCAATCATCCTGACAAAGATTATTTCAATATAAAAGATGTTTCAGACTATCCCCTTGAAGCAGACGGTCGCGTGAAAAGAATAGGCCAAGTTTACACGACACCTGCACCTGTTTCTGCTCCTACTCCCGCAACAGCATCTTTTGCTATGCCTGCAGCTCCAGTGGTTGCTCAAGTTGAAAGGCCGTCAGCTCCGTTGTCTCCGCCTACCCAACCTAGAATGCAGCCAAGACCAGTCGCCGTTGTCCCTCCTGTTATGTCGGCTTCTGCCCCTAAGGCGAATTTTGAGCAAAAGCCATACAACACATATGAGAGCAAACCTCAAGATAAGCATGAAGGCAAGCCACAAGACAAATACGAAAACACGTCGAGAAATAAATACCAAGATAAGTTTATTCGTCGTGATGATAAAGCGAAAGATGCGCTTGATTCTGCTCGAATTGCCGCACAAGAAAAAAGAAACACTTCTACAAGCAAGCAGCAGACAAATCCTGCGAGTAAAAATGTTTTATTTGTGGCAGTTCATATCATGCAGGACGCACTAAAAGCGGCCTCGCAGGCTGCTAAGCAATCAATTTCTACAAATATTGAGCAAAATTTGCCTTTATTTGCAAGTGTGTTGAGTAAAGTGCCTTTCTTAAAAAAGAGTAAAGAAGGTTAATTCTTTTCAATCTTCGCAAGAAAAGCGGTTGCTTTTGCTCTGCAATTGTACTATGTGTGCACTCTGTTTTTGTCTTACTCGGTAAAGGAATCCATCATATGGCTAAGTCTAAAGCTAAAATTAAAGCTAAGGTTGCAAAATCTAAGGGAAAAGTTAATAAATCTATTAAAACCAAAAAAGCTGCTGCAAAGCGCTATAAGCTGACAGCATCTGGTTTGGTGAAGGTTCCTCATTGTGGGAAACAGCATAAAGCAGCGTCTAAAAACCGAAGCCGTAAAACACGCTTGAAAAAAGCTAAAATTATGAGAGCGGAAAGCGTTCGTTTGGTGTCTCGTTGCCTTCCTAATGGGCTTTAATTAAGAATGTTTTATACAGGTAACGCGCACCTAAGTCTGTAAATAATGTTTATTATACAGCGCCGTTATTCATTTCAAAGGAGGCCTCCATGGCTCGTGTTAAGCGTGGTTTTAAACTACGTCGTCGTCATAAAAAAGTGCTCAAACTTGCAAAAGGTTATAGAGGCACACGCAGTAAACTTTATAGAACAGCAATTCAAATTGTGCGCAGAGCTCTTTGCTATGCTTACCGTGACCGTAAGGTTAGAAAACGTGATTTCCGCACATTGTGGATTCAGCGTATCAATGCGGCTTCCCGTTCGCACGGTTTGGCTTACAGCAAGTTTATGAATGGCCTTAAAAAGGCAAATATTGAACTCAATCGTAAGCAGCTTTCTGAAATTGCTATTTATGAGTCCAATGTCTTCGCTGCATTGGTTGAAAAAGCAAGATTAGCGTTGAAGTAAGCGACGAAGTATCAAGCCGTCTCGTCGTTGATAAGCTTTAAAAAGAGCTTTAGACGAGGCGCGAGGAGCGCAGTGTACGTTACGCCGAAGGCGGTACATAAGCGACGTAGCAACGAAGTATCAAGCTCTTTTTAAGGCTTATCGGAGCGTAGCGCAGCCTGGCTAGCGCACTTGCTTGGGGTGCAAGAGGTCGCAGGTTCAAGTCCTGTCGCTCCGACCATTTTTTTAATTTTATAGAGAAACCGCATGAGGCAATTCTCGACTGAGGAGCACACCATATGAAAGATTCAATTTTATCTTCCTTTGAATCTAGGTATTTACGTAAGAACCCACTGCCCGCTTTTAAAGCTGGTGATTCAGTGAGTGTTTGGGTTAAAATTCAAGAAGGCGCAGAAAAAGACGGTACGCCAAAGTACAGGTTGCAGTCTTTTGAAGGTGTCGTCATTCGTTACCGCAAAGGTTCAACGAACTCTACATTTTTAGTGAGAAAAATGTCTGCTGGTGGAATTGGTGTGGAAAGAAATTTCTTTGTGCATTCACCACTAATTGAACGTGTTGAAATTAAGGTTCGCGGTAAGGTTCGTCGTTCGCGTATCTATTACCTACGTGCATTACGTGGTAAGGCTGCTCGTATTTCTAGCCGTTATATTGCACCTACTGCCGCAACGAAAGCGGGAGCTTAATCATCCCCCCACAGAATGTTATTCTGGAAACCCATCCAGAATAATTCTTTCCATTTTACGGTGTAAATGAAATTTCAGAGACAGTTCTGGCTGCCAATTGGCAGCCGGTTTTGTCGCAATACAAATACTTCGTATTTTTATTTTTAATAATATGTGCATAGCTGGAAATATTATTTAAGGTAAAACTATTATTCAGAGAGCAGCCTACAAATAAATAGCCGTCTTGTGTTGTGCAAAATTTATTTATAACATTTGCGATGGGTTCAAAATCAGTTCGTTCTTTTTGGTTATCAATAAATAAGAATTTTTCGCTAGAGAGATACTTAACTATTTGCAATAATTTTGCAGATGAAATTGGGACTTTATTTGCAAGAACAGCTGAATTTGCAAAAGCTATAGTTGAAATGTTTTCAAATAATTTAAATTCGTCAGCAGTAAAAAAAGAGTCATTGACGTTCATTTTTTGAAAAGATTGCAGCTTTATAAAGCTATTTACAATGGCTGAATTTGCGCTGTAAATAACATTATCTTCATTTTTTACTGGCCTGAGTATAAGATTTTTATTGTCTTCTGAATAATATAACAAGCCTGCATTATGGTCACAAAAATTATGGTCTAAATATTGAAATAATAATTTGATTTCTTTTAATAAATCGGAACAACCAGTTAGCAGAAACGCTTCGCAGCAAGCTTCTAATAAAAAAGAGACATCATCTGCTAGAGCGGGAATTTCATTTTTTTCTTCCGTAATACAGTGTGTGTATTTGTCATTTAATTTAAATTCAATTAATAAATTTCTAACCAATTCTAGCCCAGATTTAAACATATTTCTATCATTTAAATAGGTCGATGTTTGTAAAATTCCCGTAGCCAAAAGTGCATTCCAGGATAAAATACATTTATTATCGAGTCCAGGACGGATTCTTTTTTCACGATAGTTAAAGAGTTCTTTTTTAGCAGCTTCTTGTAACTTGACAGCATCATTTATTTCTAAGTTGAATTTTTCACAAAATAATTCTAAATTTGTTGAAGCTGTAAGAATATTAGTTTCTTCAAAATTGCCATGAATTGTAATGGAGTAAAATTTTTCTGCAAATTTCAACAGTTCTGCATTTGTAGAAAATATTTGTACAAATTCTTCATGGAGAAAAGTATAGAACAAACCTTCTTCCCCTTCGCTGTCAGCATCTTCAGAGCTAAAATATAGGGAAGTGTGAACAGATTTTAAATCTCGTTCTAAATAATTAAAAACATTATAGGTATATTTTTTTAAAATGGAGGATTGAGCTTTATTCGCTTTTAAGCTTGCTGCGGCAAGTAAAGGCATAATTTGAGCATTGTCGTAGAGCATTTTTTCAAAATGTGGTACCAGCCATTTTTCATCAACACTATAACGAGAAATTCCACCGCCTATTTGATCGGTAATTCCTCCGCAGCAAATTTGAATTAAAGAAAATACGGCATGTTTTGAATATTCTTCATTATTTGAAAATAAAAAGGCAGAAAGCTTAGAAGGTTGCGGAAACTTTGGTGCGCGTCCAAAACCGCCATATTTTTTGTCCGTTTGTGCAGCTAAAATTTTTAATAAATCGTCATAATTTTCCATTAATTTTTCTGCAATGATATTTAAATTTTTCTTCTGCAAAATTTGTTCAAAATGTATAGAACTTGTTTCATGGGAGAATGATTTTAAAAGTTTAAGTATTTCTTCCGATTTTTTGTATACTTCATCTTTATTTTTGATAAAGAACGTTGAAACAGAGACAAGAACGTCTTTAAAACTTGGTTGCCCATAGCTTGCATTTAAAGGAAAGTATGTGCCACCAAAAAATGGTTTTAATTCTGGAGTTAAAAACACGGTAAGGGGCCAGCCTCCATGCCCTGCAATCATTTGCACTGCTTGTAAGTAAATTTCATCTACATCGGGGCGTTCTTCTCTATCAACTTTGATATTAATAAATAACTCGTTCATTAATTCCGCAGTTTCATCATCCTCAAAACTTTCGTGCGCCATCACGTGGCACCAATGGCAACTGGAGTAGCCTATGGATAATAAAATAGGTTTTTGAGTTGATTTTGCCTTTTCAAAGGCTTCCTCTCCCCAAGGAAACCAGTCCACAGGGTTGTTTTATGTTGAAGTAGGTATGGACTTGATTGTGCTGCTAGCTTATTTTTACTCATTTTAATATTCTTTCAGAAATTATTTTTTGAATTGATTTTGGATCTATTTCTTCTCCATTTTCAGTATATTTTGCTACAAAAACTCGTTTAATAACAAACTCTTCATCGACGCGGTTTATTAAATTACTATGATTTTCAATAGGCTCTACGGTGTGCCCTAATGTGCTCGCATTTTTAAGAATAACTTTAAAATTATTTTTTGAGGCATCGCCCTTACCTTTTGGTGAAAAGCGAGTTAAATTTGCAGATGATTCAATGAGCTCTGTCGGAATATCTTGTTCTTTTAAGAATTGAAGTACTTTATGACACAATGAGGGTGAACTTGTCAGCAAGTGAAATGGAACAGTTTCTTCATAAACTCTTTTCCATAACTTTCTTTCAAAAAGCAATTCTCGAACAAATTTTTTCATAAAGGAATTATTTTTAATGAAGGTGTTTTCATAAAAAAATTCTAAGATATTATAATCATCTATAGAAATATAGGAATCTATATCTAGTGGAAAAAATAAATGAATGCATTTTTGATTTAAAAAGGAAAGCATAGCCTCACAAGCGGTTGCTGTTTTATGGAAATAAACTTGATTGTACATGCTCAACCTTGCCCTTAAGTAGTCTTCATAGGCTGAAATACCACTTTTTCTGAGAGCAAGATGATATTGGTTTGTCGTTTGATTTAAATAAAATCCGAGGGAATCTAGAATGCGGCCTAGGTCAATTCTTTGGAGTCTCGGAGCAAATAATCCATTCTGTCCACATCAATTTCACCACTAACAATTTCATGAAATAAAGATTGCAAGCCACTTTTTGCTAAATCTCCATCAGTATGAGGCGGAATGGCAGTATCAAGTGTGGCACAAATGTCTTGTCCCATTTGTTTTGACAAAAATTCGTCTTCATATTGAAATAATTTATGAATAATAAGAAGTGTATAAACTTCATGATTTACCTGTTTTGTATTGTCACTGACTAGGGATATTTTTAATTTTAAGGCCGTTTCTAGCCATTCTGGCAGTTGAAGATCTGGTAATTTATCCTGCAACATGAGCCAAGTGGGCATAAAGCGTTCGCCCGAGTGGCTCAGGGGTGAGTGACCACAATCGTGTAAAAGTGCTGCAAACCGCAGGCATTGTGCGAGGTAGGCGCTTTTTTCTAGGTACTCTAGACCTGGTTTTGTTTTTGATAGGGGTGAGTCTTGTTCCTGGGAAGCAGAAAGAATTCTTCGTTGGTTTGCAATAAGTGCCGCATGCAATAGGCCTGCAATATGCATAGTGCCAAGGGAGTGCTCAAAGCGGGTGTGGGTGGCTCCAGGAAAGACGTACTGAATAAAGGCAGTTTGATGGATACGCCTGAGGCGCTGGAATTCTGGTCTGTCTATAATGACCTTTTCAAAGGCTGTGTGAGGAATAGTGTCATGCAATGGGTCTCTTATTTTGCCGGTAAAATGCATTCTATAAAATGAGTTATCCTGTTTTAGCTGCGTCTGCGGTGGCATCATTATCGGCATCCCTTCGCTTTTCTTGAGAAATTTGGGCTAGATCGCTCCCCTTGCGCCAATAGTATGCAAAAAGATTGACTTTTACCACGACTTGGCCTACATTTATGGAGGCTCTGATTTGTATAGATTCCAACCACAGGTTGGCTCTCATCTCGCCAATTTTCTCGGTTTACATATCTTAACGTTTTTTTATTAGCTTAATCTTTGTTTTAAGTTGATGGTCTTTTTTGCTTAAGGGAGTTACTAGCTTATGAGCGCAGAGAAGTTTTACGATTTTGGTATCGGTGAAAAGGCTGTTTATCCTTGTCACGGAGTTGGTACAATTGAAAAAATTGAGGCTTGTAGTGTCGGTGGTTCCGATCAAGATTTTTACGTGCTCAAAATTCATTCCACAGGTGCTAAAGTTATGGTTCCTACTCGTGCAGCAAAAACAGTAGGTCTTCGTTCTGTCGTGGGCTGCTTTGACGTTGAAAAAGTTTATGAAATTCTTAAGGCTCCTTGCTCTAAAAAGTCTACCTCTACCTGGAATCGCCGTTACCGCGAATACATGGAAAAGATTAAGACCGGTTCCGTTTACGAGATTGCTGAAGTTTTAAGAGATTTATTCCTTTTACGCGTTGATAAAGAATTAAGCTTCGGCGAAAGAAAGATGCTCGACACT
>JAZKEW010000077.1:36628-37473 GCA_040386785.1 Bdellovibrionota bacterium | reverse complement strand
CAACTTCACTTTGTGGGCGTTCAATAACTAGGTAGGGTTCGAATCCCTGACCCTTCACCATTTATTTGTTTAACTCGCAGTAAAAAACTTTAGCTTCTTTATCTTAGTTGTTCAGATATTTTCACGTAAATCTCTTGTAACAATAACCAAGTTTTATCAAGAGAAAATGCTGCCCCTATTTTTAAAACAGAGCCTAGTTCATCTTTAATCTTATTTTCTAAAAGTTTTTTCTTCCCCAGTGTTAAATCAATTTTCGCATCTTTATCTAAGTGCATTTTTTTTATAACCAAATTAATGAAATTATTATCCAGCAAATCATACCCTGATTCTGCTATTATTGAGATATCAAAACAATCTCTAATTGCAGGAGATTTTCGAGAAAGAGCCGCCCTTACTTTTTCTGCAAACGCTTCTTCTTTTGATAAGGCGCACACTAAAAAAGGCGATACCATTTCATTTTTTAGAAAAGGGTTTTTCAGAAGAGTTTTTAAATTTGTTTGTACTGGTTCGTGCAATAAATCACCCCTAAATCCAACTTCAAATTTCACTGTTTCAGAAGAGCCTATGACTGAATTGTAACGAAAAGTTGCATTATATTGTCTTGATTCATTAAATCCCTTAAGAGGAGAGATTTCTTCAAGACCAATTTTTTTTAGAAGATCTGATATTGATGATCGAATAACTTCTGCAAATTTTTTTCTTTCAGAACGGACTAAACAATATTTATTACTAACGCTAAAATCAAGATCTTCGCTCAATCGAAAAAAATTTAAATGCGATTTTGATAATAATGTTCCACCTTTAAATATAAGATCTGATTTAAACAACTTTTGCTCGTAAAAAAA
>JAZKEW010000077.1:18594-36600 GCA_040386785.1 Bdellovibrionota bacterium | reverse complement strand
TTGAGCAGTGTATTCTATTGCATCACGCAGCTCATTGGCTTTCATCTTCATCTGGAACCTCCACATTTTCCAAAATCTTAGAAATAGGGAAATTTTCAATTATATTCCACTTTTTGTTTATCTGACCTATTTTTTGACCGGGTATGAACAAAATTTGAGCCTTTGAGTTTGTTGATTGAAAATATTTATATAATGGTGCAACATTATAGCCTATTTTTTCTAAAAAATATCCTATACGAGCCGTTGTTGTGATGTTTCCATAATGAGTACAACAATAAATAATTTCTTCTAAAGCCTTTTTATTTGGTAAAATAGATGCTAGCCATGTAAATGCCTCTGGCAGTGTACCAAATCGCGAACATTCCAAAATAGCATCGAAAATTGTACGGTAGTACGACGAAAAGAAAATACATTGATTTTTTTCTAAAAGGTTCACTTTTTTTACATTACCGAGTCGACTTTTGTATACTTTGATAAAATAAAATTGATTTTCTGCAAGCTCTTTTTCACCTGAAATAGTATCATTATAAACAAAAATTTTTTGAGGTACTTGTGTTGAAAATCCGTGCAGGGCAAAAGCAGCAAGACCTGTAATTTGCCAATAAGATTTAAGATATTTCATATATGCAATTAACGCTTCATAAGCAGAAGGTTTCCACTGTTTTCCTGGAGGCAATCGTCCAGGCAGCATGTATAACCCTCTTTGTAATTGTTGAATGCGACCCTGAGCCAGAAGGCGGGAAAAAAGCCTAAAGACTTGTTGTGGTTGCAAATTAAGATTTTTAGTCACTTCTTCTTGTGTCATTAACACAGAGGATTTATTTTGAGCCATTCTTTCCGCAAGGGCAAAAAGCCTGTAATCTTGGTCATTTCTATTAATTGAGCCTATTTTTTCCATTTTACTTAACTCTCCTTGTAAGAGAGTACAGAAAAATGAAAATTAAATCAATTTTTAACCTTTCAAACTATTTTTTTCGCTGCATGTTTCCAGCAACTTGTATAAAAATCGACGAAATGCATCGGCATTACTCTGGGGGCTAAGTTTTAAAATGGCCATGGGCGTTTATGAAAACAGCCGGGTACCCCTTCCATTCAACTTGACGTTTCCGACGTTACACCAACATCAAAATACACCTTAACGTCCTCATATTTTCTTTTTATTAACAACAATATCTTTATTTATGGCGTTATTGACGTTTATTGATAAACATATCTTCACGAATTATAGACAACTTCAAATTGCGGGCGTTAAATAATTAGGTATTATTCGAATCCCTGACCTTTCACAATTTAGTTTTTTTACTGAAAATTTTCCGAATAAACATGGCATAATTACTAAAAAAAGGGGGGGTATACAGAAAATGATTTTTTTTACTTTTGATCACCATTTTTATCAAACAAATATCATAGCCTATTGCAAGCGCCCTTTAATTCTGTTGAAGAAATGAACGAAGAATTAGTAAGACGTTGGAATAGTGTCGTCAACGTAAAAAAAAATCCTAGTTAACTATCTCACTACGAGAACAAGTATCTGCATAATTGTCCTTTTTTATTATTTTCTGTGATTTAGAGTTGAATCTATTTAATAATAAAGACAAGAGACATCCAAATATAACGAATGCCATACCTAATAGCGTAATTTTATCAGGTATCTCATGCCAAAAAATCCATGCAAACATGCCTGTAAAAAGAATACTTGAATAACAAATGGGAGCGAGCGTTGTCGCATTCGCATATTTTAAAGACACAGTTAAAAGTTTTTGCGCTAAATAAGTTGTGATCCCCACCGTACAAAGAAGTACGAAATCTTTCATAGTAAGGGAGGGATAATTTTTAAGAAATAAGGGGGTTGTAACAATTGTTGCTGCAAAAAAATTATAAAATAAGATACGTGAAATTGGTTCATAAACAGATAGCTTTCTAATGGCTACCATAGAAATACCCTGTGAAATTCCACATAAAATTCCTACAATCGAAACGACTCCAAAGAATGACATATCAGGTTTGAGAATAAGAATTATCCCTAAAAAACCAACAAGAATACTGTACCAAAGGTTTTTTGGCATACGAATATTCAACCAAAAGAATGAAATAAAGGGGATCCACATACAGCCAGCATATTGATATATTAATGCTTCTGAAATAGGAATAAATCGAATAATGTAAAACAATGCCGCATAGCAACCTAATCCAGAGAATATCCTTAATATATAGGCACTCACATATTCTTTTTTTACAATGACGAAGCAATCTTTTTTAACCGCAGGAAAAGTTAATAACAAACAAATAAAATTTTGAAAAAAGAGAATGATAGGTAGAGTAACTGCATGGGAGATTAATTTTTCACATAACCCCATGGCTGAGAACAAAAAATAAGCCAGTAAACAAATGAAAATTCCTTTGATGGGACTTTGTTCGATGGATATATTTTTAGCTTCTATCATTGGCTAAAAAACCTTTGTCGAAAAAATTTTGTTTATAACCTTGCTGTTCCAGAACTCATGGCTATTTGAATTCCACACCAAACGACCTTCAGAAAGGGCACAAACCGTGTCTGCCACCTCTCTAGCAAAAACAATATCGTGAGTAACCACAAATATAATAGCATTATTTTTCTGCACGTAGTCTTTACATAATTGAATAAGTCCGCGCTTATATTTTAAATCAAGATCACCATCGGGTTCATCAAGAAGAAGCACAGGACAGCTTGTCTCCCAAAGTCGCGCCAACTGACATCTTTTCCATTCCCCTCCGCTCAACGTTGCAATATCTTTTTTTTGAAATGCATCAACATCGAAGAGTTTTAATGATTTTAGTTTGTTGGAATGTTTAGAAAGCTCCATAAACTCAGAAAAACTCATATTGTAAGGTCGACTTAAATTTTGTGGCAACCATGCAACAAAATTTGCCCTTTGTTTGTCTGACAAATGACTTATATTTTTATCGTTTAAAATGATGTTTCCACAGTTTGATTGCGTAATTCCTGCGCATATTTTAAGTAAAGAACTTTTACCAGAACCATTGTTTCCTAAAAAACATATAATTTGCCCAGTCTGGAAAAAAAAATTTATATTTTTTAAAATAACTTTATTATTTACAGCATAACAAATATCAACTGCCTTAAAAATATGGGTCATACTCGCCTTTCTCTCAACAAAATAAATGCTAAAGAGGGTGCCCCAATAAGTGCCGTAAAAATACCTATTGGCAACTGAGAAGGAGCAAGCAGCACTCTTGACAATAAGTCTGCAATAACAAGTACAATAGAACCACAAATCATGGTTAATACCAGTTCATTAAAAACTGTTCCTTTATGCATTTTACGGACATAATGTGGAACAATTAAACCAATAAATCCAATTGCTCCAGAAATAGAAACCACAATAGATATCAGTATGCATATTAAAAAAATAAGTTTATTTCTAATTTTTTCAGGATTGACTCCAAGGGACTTAGCAAAATCATCTCCAAATAAGAGGTAATTCAAAAATGGTGCTTCTTTTAAAATAAGAAAAATACAAGGGGTACAAGCTAGAATTAAAAACATAATTTGAATAACTGAAACTGGTTGCAAACAGCCAACAAGCCAGTTGTGAATTTGGCTTAATTGAGTCTGATCAGCAAGAGAAATTGTAATCATAAGGACCGCTGAAAAAAAGGCATTTAAAATAATTCCAATAATTAAGTATGAATACTCTTGATGCTGAGCCTTTATTTTTTTACGGAATTTATTAATAAAATAAAATGAAAATAAACATCCCAAGAGTGATACAATTGATTGTAAAGGAAAATATTTATTCAAATTTGTTAAGTAAAAAAAGGATGAGAAATTGAGCAGAACAAATAGTGCTGCAAAACAGCTCCCACCAGAGGAAATTCCTAAAATAAAAGGGTCGGCTAGGGGGTTTTTGAGTATTTTTTGTAAAACCCCACCACAAAGAGCTAAAATAGCTCCTGCCATTAAAGATACTTCGAATTTCAATTATTTTTAAAGAAAATTCATCCAAGGTAGAGATTGAAAAAATATTTATGGAGACAGCACCGTAATATACATCTAAAAAACATACTACAAGTAAAATGAACACATATTTCAATTGGAAATACCTTCTATAAAATAAACTCCATCAACGATACGCGGACCAGGTCTGACTAAAATATCTTTTGGTATAAATACAATTTGAACTGTTTCCGCAGATTTTTGTCCAAAAATTTTTACGAGATGTGCAAATTGAATTTTTTTATTTTCGTCTAATGTCAATTTAGGATCATAGCCAGTAAAAATAATATCTGGTTTATTTTTTATTAAAAATTCTGTTGAAATAACAGGATAACTTATTTTACTTTTTCCAACAACATTCATATAACCCGCGAGTGTGAATAAATTTCCAACCCAAGTTTCATCAGATACAGAATAAATAGGGTCAAATTGCAGGACGAATAAAAATTTCTTATTTGTTACTTTATGTGATTTTAATTGATTAATAGCATCTAAAATTTGATTCGATATTTTTTCTCCTTGACTTTGCACTCCGAATTCATTCGCAATGTCATGAATTAAAATTAGCAACTCATTTGCCTTTTTAGGATCTTGTATTTTAAGAACCTTAATTCCTTGTTGCTCCAATTTGTTTAGTATGGGTAGAGGATTGCCCATTGTTGCCAAAACATAATTTGGTTTTACGCTTAAAATTCTTTCAATATTTGGATTAATATAATCACCAACTTTAAATATTGTTTTTGCTTGCATAGGGTAATCACATTGCACAGTATCCCCAACAATATTTTGACCAAGCCCAAGAGCAAACACAATTTCAGTTAAATTTGGAGCAAGCGTCACTATTCGCAGCTCTTTGGCAAATAAAACGCTCTGATAAAATATAAATAAAAAAAATAGAAAAAATTTCATCTCAGTATTCCAGAATCAATTAATCTATCTTTAATTTTTTTAATCACACGAGCCTCTAATTGCCTTGCGCGTTCACGTGTAATTCCATATTTTTCACCAACTTCTTGAAGTGTAATTGGATCATCAGAAATAATTCTATTATCAAAAATATACCTATCTCTTTCATTCAAATTATTTTTAATGACATCCATTTCGTTTTTTAACAAGCTTACTAGTTGTTTTTTTTCATAGGTATCACTGGCATCTTCAAAATTCGATACAAGCAAATCAATTTGTTTTGTATCAGTATCATCACCAACAGGAGTGTCTAACGATAAATCATTTTTTGTAAGCCGCTGCTGCATTTCAATAACATCTTGCGCTTCAACACCAATTTTTTCTGCCAATAAATTTGCATCAAATTTTTGAGTTAAAGCATACATTTTTTCCGCTTCACCACGGAGTCTAAAAAATAATTTTCGCTGTGCATCTGTTGTCCCCATACGAACAAGACTTTTATTATCCATCAAAAATTTTAAAATATAGGCTCTAATCCACCAAGCACTATATGTCGATAATTTAACACCTCGATAAGGATTAAAGCGATTAACAGCTTGTACTAAGCCTGCATTCCCTTCTTGAATGAGATCAAGAATTTGAGAATAAGCGCGCCTATATTCCATGGCAATTTTCACAACGAGGCGTAAATTTGCTGTGACCAAGCTATTTCTTGCTTCAATATTATTATTTTCAAAGGCTTTTATAGCCGTATTTTTTTCTTCTTCGCGAGTCATGAGAGGGTAACGTCTTAATTCAGCCAAGTACCGTTGCAACGCATCAACAAGAACAAGCCCAGGCTCATTGTGCTCAATTTCAGTATCGAGATCATAATCTTCATCTTCTAAGTCATAGGACTCTTCTTCTTTTACCGCAGGTAGAATTTCATCATCGAGAATCTCTGCTTCTTTAAATTCATCTTCATCAACTTCATGCTGTTGATCTTTTCTCGAAACAGTTAGAGAATCGTTTTTTGATTTAGCCATTGGGTTTTTTCTCCCAAAAAGGAATTATTAAATGCTAAGGTTAGGAATTATTTCAAACCCCTTTGCAAAAATGAACAAACACCACCCTGAGCACAATACGCAAATGTGGTACACACTAGCAAACGAGGGCCTCTATAAAATCACTCATTCTCTTAGTGAGCTTGAACAGGTTTGCCAAGAGTTTTGCGCGAGAAAAATAAATTTAATCGGCATTGTTGGCGGGGATGGCAGCATTGGGCTTGTCCTTTCAAATATCTTAAAAGCTTACGACAACGAACAAAGTCTTCCCAAGATACTCCTTTTAAAAGGGGGGACAATCAATTTTCTTGCCGCAAATTTAGGCATCGACTCTCCTGCACTTAATTGCCTCAATGACACTCTTTCTTTGCTCAGAAAAAAACTGCCTCTTTTTGAGACTCCTGTAAGAACCCTTAACGTTAACGGGAGAATTGGCTTTATCCTTGCAGGAGGCTCAGCCCCTGCTTTTTTAGAAGAATTTTACAAAAATAAAACAAATTCTTTTGGCGCTTCTCTTTCTTTGGGAGGGTATATGCTCGATGGAATTTTTTCAGGGAAGATAAATGGAAGCTTTAATAAAATCGTTAAACCCCAGCAGTTAAACATAACAACATACCCTAAACATTTGTGGTCTCGTAAATCCTTGCCAAATCAGGAAGAGTTTTACACTCTAGTCTTTGCTTCCACCGTTCCCAAGCTCCCGTTAAACGTACGGTTGTTTAGAAAAATCACCTTACAAGCGCAAACAGCGGAAATACTCGCTGTTACGGAAAGTGGGTCTGCGTTGCTCAAGGGAGCCATGCGTGCAATCATGGGAGGAGACATTACGTCTCTTCCAGGAGTTGATTCTGTTATTTTCCAAACGGCAATTATTCAATCTTCGCCAAATTTAACCTACTCTTTAGACGGCGATTTGTGCGTCGCTGAAGATGGAAAAATTGATATAAAATTGGGCCCATCCTTTATTTTTTGCTCTCCGTATTATATTGCTAAAAATAAGCCAATTTCAACACGAAATTTCAAAGGAAAAGAACATGGTTGTTAAAAAAGAAAAGCTAAAAGAAGAAACCAAAACACAGGAAGGTAAAGGAAGCTTTACCATTCGAGAAATGGAAATTAGTGATCTTGCGGAAGTTTATCAACTAGGAGAAATATGCTTTCGCGCCGATTTATGGCCCATGCTCTACCGCGGCTGGGATGAGTATGAAGTCACTACCATGTTCAACACCGATGGTGACTACTGCTTAGTTGCTGAAAATGATGATTTTGAAAAAGGCGTTACCCCCGATGAAGAGAGGATTGTAGGTTTTGTCCTTGGAACAGTTATGTCAAAGCCTGGCACAGCTTGGAGTTATGGGTATATAGTATGGATTTGCGCGCACCCTGAATGGCAGCGAGAGGGAGTTGCAGGTAAATTAATTGATAAAGCGGTAGAGGCTTTTGTTGAAAATGAAGGCGTGCGCATTATTATGGCAGACACTGACCCAAGCAATGAACGGGCAGTGAAGTTTTTTAAGAAAAAAGGATTTGACCAAGAACACCAACATGTTTTTTTAACGTCTAATATTGAAAATAATGATCTGTATTCACATCTTATTCATAAATCACGCGCACAGGCTCTTGAAGAACAGTATTTACGAAAAATTAGGCGGCTCGCTGTGGGGTCATCGGGGCTTGCATCAATCAAAAACAATAAACGAAAAGATATTAATAAAAAGAAAGCTTCTTCTGCGAAGAAAAAAAAGAAGAAGAATAAAAAATGAAAATTGCAATTCCAAAATCTATGTAATGAAAGAACCACATGACAATTGACAACACAATAAACGAAGATATTAGAAAACTAAACTCTGCCCAACAAAGTGCTGCACTCCATAAAAACGGGCCGGCAGTCGTGTACGCCGGTGCCGGCAGCGGAAAAACTCGTGTCATTTGTGCCCGTATTGCCTGGCTGATTCTAAATGAAAATGTCGCCCCATCTTCCATTTTAGCCGTGACCTTTACAAATAAAGCCGCAAAAGAAATGAAAGAGCGTATTGAAAAATATATTGGATTTCAGCGTTCAAAATATATTATTGTTTCTACATTTCACGCTTTTTGCGCTCGATTTTTGCGAATTTACGCTGAAGAAGCTGGCTTTAATTCCGCATTTTCTATTTATGATGACAACGACCAAAAAAGTTTGCTCAAAGATATTTTAAAACAGCTCAACGTTCCAGACAAACTCCTTTCCGTGCAAACGGTAAAGTCCAAAATTGATAAAATAAAAAATAAAGGGTTGTCACCAGAAGAGTATTTAAATGAAATTAACTCTGGCGGCGAAGAAAAAGAAAAAAAACGTTCTTTTCAAGGTTTTGGCGAACAACAATATGATCCTCATCTTATTCAAAAAGTGTACGCCTACTATCAAAAAAAACTGAAACAACAAAACTCCCTCGACTTTAATGACCTCCTTCTTGTTATGTATCAACTGCTTGTCAATAAGCCGCATGTTCTACAATCCATGCAAAATCGCTTTCAGTATTTTTTAATTGATGAGTTTCAAGACACAAATCCTATTCAATTTAAATTAATTCATTTATTGAGTTCACATACAAAAAATTTATTTATTGTAGGAGACGACGATCAAAGCATTTATTCCTGGCGAGGAGCGGAGCCTTCTTTTATTCTCAATTTTGATAAAATATTTGTTGATGCAAAAACTTACAAACTAGAAGAAAATTATAGAAGCACAAATACAATTATTGAGGCAGCCACAGGTATCATAAAAAATAACCGAACTCGCGCCCCAAAAACACTCTTTACCACAAAAACAAATGGCAACAAAATAAAGGTTAAAGGTTGCGAAGATCCTTATATAGAATCAAATTATATCGCCAATGAAATTTTTTCTGCGGTGCAAAATAACACTTCGTTTTCTGATTTTTGCATTTTATATAGAACAAATGCACAAAGTCGCTCACTGGAAGATGAACTTCGTCGCCGAATGATGCCTTATGTCATTTACGGATCGGTGAGATTTTATGAACGCGCAGAAGTGAAAATACTTCTTGGCTATTTAAAATTACTCGTTAATACCGCCGATAATGCTTCTTTTGAAAAAGTAGTCAACACTCCTCGTCGCGGCTTTGGTGATACTGCCATGCAAAAATTAAAGGAAGTTGCGAACGAACGCGGTGAATCTCTTGCCAAAACAGCTAGTGAACTTGCCTATGGCTCCCTGCAAAATAATGTTGCACGCTCAATATCTGGACTGAAAAGTTTTATTCATCAAGTGCAAAAATGGAAACAGCTTTTAATTGATGGACACAAAGCATCTGTTACTTTAAGTATTATCACTTCCGACATTAGTTTTGAAGAATATATCAGAAACACATACCCCGAAGATTTCGATGAACGTTGGCTCAACATTATAGAACTCAAAAATGCCGTAGCAGAATTTGAAGCAAAAGAATTAAACGCGGACGAAGAAAATACGCAAACCTTAACCCCCTTGGAAACAATTTCTAAATTTATTGAACAAGCTATGCTCACCGTGGAACCAACTGTTGTGAATGCGAAGCAAGGCAATGCAAATGCAGTGACAATGATGACTATCCACTCTGCAAAAGGTTTAGAATTTCCAAATGTTTTTATTGCTGGTCTGGAAGAAGGTGTTTTGCCACACCAAAATTCTTTAAATGATTTTGATTCTGTAGAAGAAGAACGTAGATTAATGTATGTGGCTGTCACCCGAGCACAAAATAATTTAACTCTGACTTATTGCCGAAGAAATAGATACAAAGACTTTTTACCCGCTCAAGAAAGCCGCTTTATTGCAGAAGTTCCTATGGACTGTAGAGAATTTGTTGACCATTTTAATAGAAATCAAATTAAACTTACACAAAAAACAGTATTTGAAGATACGCCAAGAAAGTTCCGTGACATCGACATCTCAGAAAATTTTAGTGACGACAATTACCAGTGGCACAAGGGCCAACGAGTTGCTCATAAAACTTTTGGAGAAGGTATTATTAATGGCGTTGAAAAGAGTAGCCAAGGTTTCAAGTTAAAAGTTAAGTTTGACACGAACGGAGAAAAAACTTTAATTCATTCCTTTGTAACGCCTATCTAAAACACATTCTATAAATTATGAGTTTTGGCAATCAATATATTTTTTATGATAAAGTTGACATGACAAATCTATTTCGCTAACGTCCCAAAACGGATAATTTGGTGGTCGTGTATTTTTTACGATATCTGTTTCAATATTCGTATATTTTTTCACTATAAGGAGTTCATAAATTGAAGAAATTAGTTTTATCGACTTTAGCCCTAATGAGTTTCACTTCTCAAACTGCTTTGGCTGCAGGCAAAACATCCAGCGCTCAACAGCCGTTCACACAAGAACAAATTGAATTTCTAAAAAATGAACTTGCAAAAAGAAACGCTTTCGATACTTCTTTCTCTTTTTATGGCCTAGTTCAAGTCGTTGAAAATCTCTCCGACACACAACGCAATAATGCCCCTGATTTTGGAGGCACAGGCCAACACGTACGCCTTGGCACAAAGGTATCTGGCGGAATGGCCAGTGGGCAAGTTGAAGTTGAGTTAATTGGAAACCAACCAACAGGTGCTAGCGACGGCATTGACCCCGTTAGCGGAACTGTGACCTCTTCAACAGCGCAAAGCAATGGTATTGCGTTGCGCCAAGCTCAAATAAACATAGATGCTGTTAACGTAGAAAGCGGAAATAATACTTTTTTGACCACAGTTTCCTTGGGTGGCATTCGAATTGGTGGGGCTGCATTTACCGCTCCTGACGTTGCCAACGTACCTACTCAATATGCAAGACAAGACGGTATGTACTTACAAGAAAAAATCAGCCACGACAAAAAGCTCGATGTCACTCTTGCTTTTGGTGTGTTCAATACCTTGTTCGGTCAAACTCCTGGCAACGGTACTTATTCCGGCTGGGGTGGTAATTCTGTCGTCATCACGCAACCAAGTTTGTGGACAGGCACTTCACCTAACAATCATTTAGCTTATCTTGGAAGTTTAAATGCGTCGTATTATATAGACGCCAACCGTACAATTAGCGGAGCTTTCTTCTACGGCACACAAAAAAATGCTCCCTCATTGTTAGACGCAGGAGCTAATGTTATTAACACAAGAAATGCAAGCCATATGGAAGGTTCTGTATTCTATAATGATGCAAAAATGTTCGGTACAAAAGGCGTACTTTCAGTTAATGGAGTTAGCTTCTGGTATGAAAAAGAAAATAATAGTCGCTCACAACTCGCATCTACCTCCACAAACGGGATGGTTGATGACTCTGAAACAGCGTCTCTTTATGGTTTAGGGATTGCTGGTGACACCTCTCCATTTTTTGGCGGAATGATTCAAAAAGGCGACCGTCTTACATACGCAGCAGCTTACAGCATAGTAACAAATGATTTTGGCAATACATCGGCTCAAAGTTACACGATAGGTGAAGGCACAGAGCACATAGCTTACTCAAATCAAAATTACTCGCTGTACCAAATAGCGGCTTCTGTTGGTTATGCTGTCAATACTTTTGAAGTTGCACTGAATGCAGAAATCACTCATGCAAGTGAGTCTATCTTCACAAATTCAAATGGCTCAAAACCTGAGAGCACTGAAATGAAGACTTACGTTACAGCTGCTTACGTATTTTAATCCATTAAACGCGTGAAGATTATTATACTTATACGTATAAATAAATAATATCTTCCGCGTCTGTTATTTCAAATACTTCATTCAGAGAAATATACTCCCCTAAATCCTTGCTCTGTTTAAATGCAATAATAACTTTTCCACTCCCAATTTGAGCCTGGATTTTTCTTTTATTATTTAAATAAATTTTAATGATATGCTTTAAGTTATCTGGCATAAAAAACGCGTAATTAACTTGTTCTTGTTTTTTTTCTTGAATAAAGAATTGAATACATTCCAAATACTCCTGCGCACTTCCAATATTAAACCAATACAACGACTCACTATAATTAAAATTGATAATTTTTTTTCCCGAATTTATAATTGTCCGGTAAAATGAATCAATGCTCGACTTTTTTTCAATTTCGCATTTTCCAACAACACTTCCACTCACAATTTGATGATTGGTAAAAACTTTTGCTGCTGATTTTTTTGCACTATTTTCGTTTGCAAATATTTCACCAAAACCAAGTACTTCAGTTAAATCCTCACTCACATAGGTTGCGTCTTTACGAAACTGTTTCATATTTTTAGTACACATAAGCGCAAGCTCATTGCTATCTTTTGTTTCCCATCTTGCAAGCATTTCTTGCAAAGGAAAATCAGCAACAATATCACCAGAGACAATTATGAGATCTTTTTTTTCATTAACAGAGTTTTCCTGACACAATTCTTTAAAAATTCTTGTAACACCACCTCCTGTTTCAAGAATATTCTCCTCATGCCAAAAACGAATTCGGGAAGAATCGTATCCAAAAAATTCACAGGCAGAAATTAATTCCAGTTTTACAATTTCAGGTAAATAATGAACATTGCAATGAACTGTTTTAAAACCTGCTTTAAAAAATTTTTCAATATTATAAAATGCAAAGGGTTTATCAATCAGTGGGCAAACAACTTTTGGCATATAATTTGTTAACGGTTTTAAACGGGTACCGAAACCCGCGCATAACACAAGTGGAATATAATTTTCTTGAAGAATTGAACTCATATGAAACTCTATTTTACACGATCAATTATTTTATTTAATTTTTTTGAGTACTTTCCATTTAACAAATTGTCTAACAATTCAAAAATATGAGGGAAGAGTCTTTTTAAATCTGTTTCTTCATGCACTTGAGAATTTTTAGAGCACAATATTTTCAATGTATGAATAACGTATTTTAAATATTCTGGTTTCGATTTTTTTATTGCCAAATAACCGAAACTACCTAATGCTTTGATATTTCTTTGCAAGCCCATAAGCAATAATTCTAAGTGAAAATCGGCAAATGAAATTGCTTTCAACCCAAACTTTTCTCTTCTGGAGTTTAATGCATTCAGATAATAAGAGAATAGTAATTCTCTTGTTTTCCACGTCACTTCCACATAACTATCACGAACAAGGCTCACCACATCATAAGCGTGAGGTCCCATTCTTGCGTCTTGAAAGTCAATCCAATAAAGCATTTTATCTTGAATCATAATATTTCTGACATGGTAGTCGCGGTGGCACAATACTTTATCGTAAGTCTCTAATTTCTTACAAAGGAGATTAAAATTGTCAAAAAGTCCTGACCAACTCTTATCATTTTCATCCACATCAAGATGAAGTAATCCATTTAAAAAATGAGTGACAAAAAAATTCATTTCATAATATAGTTTTTCAAAATTAAAAAACCGATTTGATGCTGGATGATCAATAGTTACATTTGGATACTGCGCCTGCACAAGAAGTGAAAGTGCTTGTTTATAGTATTCAACAGCAGCAGCGCACTCAGGTTTGCTTGCATCAAGACATTCCTCTTTTAAAATAGAATTCAGAAAATTATTTCCTAAATCTTGCGTCCATATACATGCGTTCGTTTCGTCTATTTCTAAAATTTTTGGCACAGGTAGGCCCATTTTACTCAGCGCATTATGCATTCCTATCCAACTAATCGGGTCACCTCCATAGCCTCCTTCCCATTTTGGAAACTGCATACAAATTGCATTGTCTTCTTTATTATTTATCAATCGAAAAAACTTGCGATCACTAGCGTCCCCTGCAATTAATTCAAGCGCTGGTTCATTGATTTCAGCAGTTTTATTATGATGAGTGACAATTTTAAATTGAGTAAAATTAAACAATAATGGCTCCGCATCTTGTTCTAGAAAAATGGAAAAAGTCGTCATGGTCAGTGTCCTGTATGAGAAATTATATTTCAATACTATTTCATATTATCTGCCAGTTATAATTATTGGCAGTATTTTGACACTATACACGAATAAATTTTACTTAGAACTGAATTTCAAGCTTCGTCCAGCTCCTTCAAAGGAAAGAATAGAAGCAATGGAAAGTGGTTTCTGCTGCTGAAGGAAGAATTCGAGAGACCACAACAACTTATTTTTAGTTTCTAAGCCTTTGTTAAATTGTTGTAATTCCTCTCTAGCAGCGACAAACATATTAAACGGGAAGTGAAAAAAATTCGCCAGAGAAATCACTTTATCATAAAATAAAACCGCATCTTCACAGCTTTCTTTGCAATTTTTTTCCCTAGCATTGTGTTCGAGCAATCTCGCCATTGTGTGGTTATAATCATAATCTTGGTCGTGAAAAAGATTTTTGTTCTTCAACATGAGTTCATATGCATTTTCGAACCCATTATCCTCTTCATAGCATTGAGATAAAGCAAGAACTGCTTCTTTATTTTCAGGGTTATCTCTAATAATTTGATTGAGTAGCCGAATTGATTCTTTCCAATTGTTTTCATTCATAGCAATTAAAGCCGATGTAATATAAGGCTCATGTGCAAAAGGAAACTTCAAATGCATTAAATTTAGCATACGGCTCATGCTATCTTCACAATTATTTTGCGATAAAACTCTTATGCAATTTCTCCAAGAAAAATAACCCGCGCTTTTATTTGAACACACTTTTTTAAGTAAAATCATCCCTTTTCTAACATAAATTTTTCTTTTCAATGAAGTTAAAAATAAGCCAAGAGCTTCTCTATAGTATCTATTATTCATGTTGTGCAATTTTTTTTGTTCTTTTAATAATTTTAATGCAAGTTTATTTTTTTCTGCAAAAGTATAGGCCATAGCAGCTAGACAGTAAAACGCCGAACATTGGGCTCCCATTCGTATAAGGTGTTTAGCCAGATGAATAAGTGCAGGATAGTCATGTGTTTCGTTTAAAGCACATATCCAAATATAATAAAACTCTGCCCTTTCATAATTCTTGTTCACATGCAAAACGGCACGGGAAGAAAGGTTGATAACACTCTCCCAATTTTCAAAGGTTGCATACATTGACAGTAATTGCTTGAGCTGAATACACGAACTGACTTTGGGGTTTATTTCTCGCCAAAAAATACTTGCATTGTGCTCAAGTAGGTTTAAATGTGTATGATTTTGGCGCAGCATATGACGACCTCTATTTGCTTTAAGTTAGAAATTTATCTTACGCTGTGGATCGGCTTTTTTTTATTTTGGTTTAGAATCTAGACAATGGTTTGATGGGGAAGGAATTACCTGATTAGAAATTAACGACATGATCTGCAAAATTCAAAAATTCTTCCCTATTTTCTATGGCTACAAATGTCGCTCCTTTTGCAGTCATCTCTTGCATAAGTTTTCCTAAAATTTCAATATCTGGTTTATGCAAGCCCGTACTTGGATGCACCAGCACAAACCAAACCCCCTCCAAGTTAGCCCTTTTTAGCTCCAGTGTGAGCGTTAGCCGCTGTAGTTCACCTCCACTGAGGGAATCCATACCTTGTCCCAATAAAATGTAACCGAGTCCAAACTGACATGCTCGATTCAATTTGTTCACAATTTGTTTTTGTTGACTTAAAACAAGAGCTGCTTGTTCAAGAGTTAAATTCATTAAATCAGCTAAATTATACCCTTTAAATCTCGGAGACAAAGATCTTGAATTCAGCTTTGAGCCCACACAAACTTCGCATTCTACCCGCACTGGCTGAGCATATTTTTGAGGGATTTCCATATATCCCCGACCTTCACATTTTTCACAACGCCCTAATTTAGAGTTCCATGAAAAATGACTCTCCGTTAAACCCATAACTTGACTAAGGGGCAGTTGAGAAAAAATAACTCTTAATGGTTGTAAAACTTCCAGTGCAGAAGCCACAATACGTCGCGAAGTTCTATTCATGCTTCCCGGTTTAACGTAACTCACAATATTTGCGCTCAATTCTTTTGCAGCACTCATACGACAAAATTGTTCAAAATCAAATTCTATATTCATATCATCTTCAGGATTTTTTGCGCCTAACTTTAATAGACTTGGCAATAAACATAAATCTATAAAAGATGATTTTCCACTGCCTGATTTTCCTCTTAAAATATTAATTTGGCCTTGAACTATTTTTATTTTATCTATTTTTATATTTCGATATTGAATATTTGTAAAAGTAAGTGCAATCTCATTTTTATTCGTTTTATTAATTTTAAACACAGCTTTTGGCAACGGCAATTTCAATTCATTTGATTGCGTGATTGAAACAATATGCCCTCCATGAATACCGGCTCCAGGCCCCATTAGATAAACATAGTCGCATTGAGATAAAAAAGTAGGATGATGTTCAACTGAAATAACACTAGATTTTTGCTTAACAATTCCATTAAAAACTTTTGCGAGCTGTAGAACTTCATCTCTTGTTAAACCTTGGCAAGGTTCATCGGCTATATACAATGCTCCCGTTAAATTATTCGAAATCATGGAAGCAAGCCGCAGTCTTTGTAAATCTCCGGGAGACAACGATGCCCCAGCGCGATTTAAAATTAAATGCCCTAAATTTAACTTATTTATGGTGTGTAATAATCGCTTTAACTCACTACTCACTTTAATTTTTGCTTGATCTTGCCCTTGATTTTCTACAATTTTATTTTCAACAAAAATTTCAAGTTCAGTCAATTTCAATACGTGAATTTCTTCATAAGTTTTACCGTAAACTCTAGCAATGGATCTATCTCTTGACAATCGAGATCCACTACAATCTAAGCATGGAAATAGATCATTAGGTAAATTTTCATGCGTTGATCCAACTCCCGAACACGTTAGGCATTGACCAAGAGAAGAATGGCTAAAGTAACGAGGATCAAGCTTTGGTGCACTTTCTCCGCACTGTGGGCATGAAGAACTTGTATTAAATTTATATTCTATTTTATTCGCCTCAATTTTTAAAATACCTTTTCCATATTCTAAAGATTGAGAAATAGCTCTTTCAATTCTTGATTTTTTATCTGCCAATATACTAATATAATCTATAATAACTTCAATAGTGTTTAATTTTTTTGGATCAATTTTTATAGTAACATCTTCATTTTGCAAATCAAAAATTTCACCGTTGACTCTCAGTTTTGAAAACCCAAGCTCTCTAAATTTCTCTATTTCCTTTGCAAAACCACCTTTTCTTTTTTCCACTAATAACGCAATAAAATATAATTTTTGATTTTCAAATTCAGTTAAAATTTTTTGAACCAAAGAAGTAAACTCTGTTGCTCGCAATGGAATATCACATTTACTACAATAAACATCTCCAAATGCAGCATAATAAACTCGAAATAAATCGCTCACACCAGAAATAGTCCCGACAGTGGATACTTTAGAAGCGACGCCCTGTCTTTGGGACAGCCCCAAGGCGGGGGGAAGACCTGTTATGGAACGAAAACGAGGTCTTTTGACCTTGGACCAAACAGAGTTCCCCATAATATAAATAGGAACTTGGCTGGCATCCACAAACCTTCTAAAAGCTTCCGCATAAATGGTATCAAAAACAAGGCTACTTTTACCGGAACCGCTGACTCCAGTAAAAACCACAAGTGAGTTTTTTGGAATTTCTAAATCAATATTTTTTAAGTTATGTTCTTGAGCGCCTTTAATAATTATATTTGACATAGTCTCACCTAGTAATATGGAACGGCCTCATATTCACTCGCAAAATAGTTCGCTCATTTTTTAAATATTCCGTTAAACGTTCGTCATACTTAATATTTAAAAGCTTATTTTTCCAGCTGGTGTAATTTGCTTTTAAATCACTTCCACTTCCAAACTCCGATCCAATATATTGAAAGAAAAATAACGCTCGACCAATATGCAAAGGCCCAACCACGTCATTTAATTTTAAATTCGCTAATTTTTGCCTTAATTCTGTAGGGAGATCGCCAACAGAACGTGGGGGCAATACCCCTGCAGTTTGACTGGCGTTGCTTGCTGCGGAATAAGATTTTACTAATTCAACAAAATCTTTCCCTTCCGCTAATGCTTTTTGAATTTTAACCGCAGAGTCAAATTTAAGAGGATCTCCAGTATAATTTTCAGGCAAATTCAACATAAGACTCCGCAACTTCACAGCAGTCACT
>JAZKEW010000077.1:18178-18579 GCA_040386785.1 Bdellovibrionota bacterium | reverse complement strand
AAACTATTTACTTCATCCTCTGTCACTGTCACAAGTGGACTAATAACACGACCAATAAGAAGTTGTTTTAAAACTTCATTCTTAAATTCTCGTCTATATTCCTCCATTGTTTTTCCTGTTTTTTTTAAGTTTTCTTGCAAATCAAAATCAGTATAGTTTTGCTGCTTTAAAAATGAACTGATACGTTCCGATAGTTCTGCTTCACTAATGTCGGTCCCAACTTCCACCGCTTTTATTTGCAAAACAGTTTGATTAATGATTGATTGAAGAATCTGATCCGCTTGACTGGGAGCCATACTGCCACCAACTAAGACACCGCTGGACAAAATTTGCGTTTGCCCGTTGGAAGCTGCGAGAATAGCGTGCTGGAAGTCGCTCAATAAAATGGTTTGATCTCCCAC
>JAZKEW010000077.1:16637-18168 GCA_040386785.1 Bdellovibrionota bacterium | reverse complement strand
TGTTTGCAAAGGGTCCAAGAGGGGCTAGTGTGGTCACATTTTTTAGTTGTGATTGAGAAGAATTTTCAGTTGATTGGCAAGATACCAGAAAAGCTAAAAAAACGAAAGATAGAAAATGTTTGAGATAAGATTGCATCATAGGAATCCCCCGATCGGTTTGTTGTTAATATCTTCCAACGGAGAAAAATTCAAGGAATACGCCCCTATATTTGCAACCCCTCAAATAAATCACACTCAAAAACAAAATTCTCACCAAGAAAGCTCTTTGTAATGAAATTTTTCTTAAAATCGGCAGTTCTTATTTTAATCTCTGCAATTATTATTTACTTTATGTCTAAAAATAATCTATTGCAAATAAGCTCCCTCAAAATAGCCTTTGTCAAAAACCCCAAAATACTTTATTTAATTTTTTTCTTACAAATATTTTCATGTATTTTAATGACTCTTCGTTATTTTAGTATTCTGAAAATATTTGATATTCACGTTGACTTTAAAAATGTCACTGCAGCAACTTTTGTGAGCAATGGGCTGGGACTTTGGTTACCGGGATCAATGGCATTTATTGAAATTATTAGAATCGGCCTTATGCTTGGTGCAGAAAATAAAGTTTTACTAAATACACAGACTCAAATTGAAGAAAAAAATCTTAATAAAAATCCTGTCACAAACAACAAAGAACAGCTCAGCTTGCGCTCACGCCTGACTACCGTTTCATTATTTGACAGACTTATTGGTTTATGGTGTATGCTTTTTGTTGGATTATGTGTTCTCGGCTATCACTTACTTTTTTCTTTTCAAAAAATAACCAACAGCTATCAACATATAGGGATAATTAGTATATTTATTTTCACGTTTTTATTATTAATTTTTATTACTTTCTTACCTTATTTTTCTAAAAATATTATTACACGAAAAATTGTAACCCATATTGAAAGATTATTTTTAACTTTTTTTAGGCGTGGACTACTCCATAAATTATTCAAAAAAATATTCTTTGAAATAGGTGCAATTTTTGATGCTATTGCAATTGGAGGGAAAAAATTAAACAAATTTTTTCTTCCCTCGGCATACAGTTTTTTATGTGTTTTTATTCAAGCAATTTCTGTGTATTATGCGGCCCTTGCAATTTCAAGCTTCATACCTTTTTCCGCTATTTTAGCTACTATTTCCATTGTTGCTGTCGCAACTTTAGTGCCAATGGGGTTTGGAGGAATTGGAGGCGTTCAATTTGTTGCTGCTATATCTATGTCGTTTTTCGGCGTCATACCTCACAGTGCAGCTTCTGCCCAACTCTTACAAACAGCAATAAATCTACTCTCCATTAGCTTTGCTGGTATCTTTTTTTCAAAAATAACCTCAAAACAAATTAAATCCATGCTTAAAATATATCAAATTAAAAATCTGAATAAAAATTGACCATGGATTTTCTTTAAGCTTTGTGTCATAATGGTCCCGGTGGAATCTGTTTGTAGATACTTTCAATTAAATTACTGGATTGCCTGATCCTCCTGACCTCAAGCTAGAGCCTTTT
>JAZKEW010000077.1:0-16627 GCA_040386785.1 Bdellovibrionota bacterium | reverse complement strand
TTTTCTTTCGTAACTATTTAATTTTAGTGTGATTTTAAAGTGTTTTTTTGTTTGTTAAATTTTTTACTATTTTGTCGAATAGTATTTAGAGCGTGACCATTTGGATTCATTTTGAGAAAAAAGCCTGTTTACAATACTTAGAGAAAGGATGGAATTATGCAAGAAAGTCTAGCAAATTCATTTTATTCCCACGATACAGCCGAAACAACACCCAAGGATGTCTACCTATGGGCTGCTGCCCACACCAGGCTGTGCCAGGCTTTTGTGGACGAAGCTGATCCCAAGCTTCGTATTGATTTGACAGAAAAAATTGATGCTTCTCTCCTTCAGGGAAAAACGCTCTTAGGCACCCTTAACGAACAAATTCAATCCCAAAACAAACCTTGCATTCCGATATCTGGCATAAACAGATTCAATCGCCCAAAAGAGCTGCTGGTATCCAAAGAAATGACTAATAAAAACAATCACTATCCTTACAAATCTGAACTTGGCACCTCCAGCAATTTGAAGTCTATGCCTCTACCAAGTAAAACCTACCTAAAGAAAAAAATGCCGACTCAATAATGTGTTTATATTTGAAATGAAGCGTCAGTTTTTTTACTAATTTTGTTCAAAAAAACTTCAATCTGAAGATGCATTGGATTTTTCTTTCCTTGCAAAATAAGTTTCCTTGTTTTGTAAGACTGCCTCTAAAAAGCGAGAAAGAAAAACCGGTATGCGTTACACAAAAAAACGAATTTTATTCAATATCATTGTTATATTATGTGTCTTTTGTATTGTTGGATTTGCTTTATTTAAAATAATATTTGGAAATAAAAGTTACACGAAAGAAATCAAATATGAAGGCTTTCATGCTATCGACACACACTGGGAAAAAAACAACTACATCGTTCCCATTGACAATATTTTACTTCCAGAAAATGCAGATATGGTTATCGGAGATTATTATTATCTGGAACAAAATCTAACCACAAAAAAATCTTCAGAAAAGTGTTACTTTGGGCTTTTAAAACTACAGTCTATAAAAAAAGACCGCTATGTATTTTTTTCGTCAAAAATTATTGATAAATCAAATCTGTATACATTTTCACTGTTTAATTCCTCAAAATTAATGATTTCTCCACTGACTAAAGAGCAATATTCAAACGAGAATCATATTTTAAATTGTCAAAAATGGATAAAATTAAACAACTATAAAACTGAAATAAAAAAAGAAAAAACGAATGAAATCTCAAAAAAAATAGCCCGCGGCTCTCTTCGTGTTGTACTAGATCATTGCGTATCTATCCCAAGTAAAAAATATCTCGTTATTGAGTCTATGAACTCTGAATATTTTCAGCTTGAAAATGACGAAATTTATACTCGTGTAAAATTATGCGCAAAAAAAGTAGGAGGTGCAGACATTCATTTTCAACCAATTGATGGATCTTCTCCATTTTACGTACATGCATATGCAATTGCCACTGCTAGCCGGAAAAATACAAAAGGCTTTCCTACAAAAAACATCCTGGATATAACTCATAAAAAAGAAGATAAAGGCTTTCTAACTAAGAAAAACCTACCTGGCTGGTAATAAAACAGGGGCACAAGTAAAAAAAGATAAATTTTACTTGCTGTTTTCCTTTAGTTTATATAAAAGGTTTTACCAACTGCGGACGTGGTGAAATTGGTAGACACGCTGGTCTTAGAAGCCAGTGCCCTAGGTGTGAGAGTTCGAGTCTCTCCGTCCGCACCATTTGATTGTTCTTTGTTATGAAGGATATCTTTCTTATGGAGAGTTTATCCCAAGCCTTTATCCCAATTTTAAGCTGGGATACTTTTTTGATTGAAGCCATCCATTGTTTTAGAAATTCCCTCAAGTCCCAAATGTGAAGCCGAAAAATAAGCCTGAGCCTTTCAAAGAAATCGCAAACTGCTGTTGACAACATCAACACACGGATTTCAATTATATTTAAAAGGATATTTTTACCAAATTTTGTTTACTGTTCCATCAAAAGAACTATTTCTAATTCTATTATGATTTTCAATAGTTTCTGGATATTGAGAATTACAACCCCTGATTGTAGTTGAAATTAATTGAGGAAATAAATATGTTTTTGCTAGATAACGAATATTTTGTTTATTGAGTTCTGAACAATATGGGCTAAATTGTATGTGAGCAATTAAGTTTGTGTGTTTAAAATAATCCAGAGGAATATAAAATCCGTGATCAGTTATAAAATTTGAATCACCAACTTGGTTTGGCATTTGATCGTGAATTCTAGTTATTAAAGAATGCTCCTCCTCTTTTAACCACATGTACGACTTCGGGTTGAATGGTCTAGCAGGAATTGAATTGACTGGATAAAAAGGATCTTCCGGGCTTTCGCTTAATTCTGCAACAAAACGATATTCCTGTTCAAATGAAAAATTAACATCCTTTCGAAATAAAAGATCCCCCGTATCTGGCTGCAGATCCGAATTATCATACTGCACATTTTTATCAATTAAACTACAACTTATTTTATCAAAAACACTCTTCAAATATTGAGTGATTTTTTCTTTATCAAAAGATATTTTTACTGCAGAATTTGATTTTTGTGTGTACATGTCCCACATTAATAAAGATTCCCCATCACGAGCACTTAAACCCTCATTCCTCATACACAGAACGAATTTATTATTTTTTGACTTCTCCCTATCGAGATAGTGTTTTTTTAAATTTTTTTGTAAACCTTCCGCATCTTCAGGAGGAGTGTTTGACCTCAACATTAGACTACGAGAAAATTCCAGTTTGTCACTAAAATTTTCTGGTTTTGAAAAAAAAAGCCGTTTGTTAATCAAGAAATCAAGAAATCAAGAAATTTCTCCATAGTAAGATATCGACATAGGTACATTATACAAGTCCCTGTAAGTTGAAATTTAAAAATATTTTACAAATTATAATCGAGTTTTAATTAAAAATTCTCTTGTAGTTTAGTCTTCACAACAACTTCATACGGCGAAGTAAAACGCTTAATTTCTTTCCCAGATGATTTTATAATGAGGTCAAATGTCAATACCCCTGTGGATTTTAAGCCAACAATAGCTCCAGCAAAGGGGATTCCAATAATTTGAGCGTCTTTATTAATATGCTCTTCCAACTTGCCCACAAATTGAAATAATGGCTCCGAATTGTGAAATGCATTTAATTCAAAATCAAAATTCCTTTCAGGCCATTGGTTTTTATCATCTTGATCGAGCTGTATTCTCCAATATACCGCCATCTTTAATGGAATTGGCCACGAAATTGCACTAATATTTTTTGCCTCAACCATGATAACGTCACCGTAAACACCAACAATTGTGACTTTATTTCCAAGCTCTAATCTGATATCATCACAAACAATGAAGTCTAATAATTTCATCAATAACCACTCCCAGTCAGTGCAAATGTTTGAGACAAATCGTTATGATCAAGTGGTGGTGCACTGGCAACAAAACCACTTGTTACAGTTACTAGAGAGATAGAAGAGACAAAATGTGGAGAATTTATTCCTTGTGATTTGACAAAATTTGGTAAATATTGACTAAATATTTTTGTACTTTCAGTTAAAAGATGTTGAAGACCTACAACAGGATCAAAATTACTTTTTGCCACTTCTAAAATCCAAGGGAATGAGTGAATAATTTGCAACAGGGCAAACCCACTAGCGGAATATTCTCCACCTTTCCAACGAGCAATAGTTCTTTGTGGAAGGCCTAATGTTCTTTCAATATAAGCCATTTTAATATTTTTACTTTCCAAGTCACTCAATAAATTGAGTACTGCTGAAAACCGCGACTTTTTTTGAGCTTCTTCAATGGCGCGATCATTGAGCGCCTCAAAGTCGCCTGCTTCGCCACAGTCTCTGCAGGTATTTGTTATTAACTTCATTGGAACAGGGACGCCCATAGGAGCGGTATAATCGCTCATAGAATATGAAGACTCAATATTGGATGAATCACAAACAGGGCACACAAACTTTTTTGTTGTTAATTCATTATCAATCATTTTTTCTTCTCCACTAATTGTTTCATAAGGGCATCTCGAAGCGCCGGATTGTTCAGGTGGCTAACCTCATTATTTATTTTGAACGACTTAACAATCCATTTTTTACCGGCCCTTGTCTTATAAAAAGATAAATATCCGTAGTCTGATCCCGAAAAAAAACTGTATGCGTCTGTGTAAGTTTCCCCGTCAGCATCGTTACCTTTTTCTAACAAGCGAGAATTTTTGAATGTTGGATACTCAAAACCATCGCTGGCAAGAAAAGCCAAGATTTCAGTTTGAGTTTCCAGTCCAAAACCAGATTTCGCGGTTTCAATCGCTTTTTGCCTTACGAACACAGCTTTTACCCCCTGTTCGCAAGCCTCAAGGAATAATTCAAGATCGTAAAAGGGCTTATAACTCACGAATTCTTCCCTATACCCATTCCATCGGATTTCGCATCGAACACTTTAATGATATATCATGATACATAACATTTTCAATAAAAAAATTACATTTTTCATGATACTCGCCTCATTGAAAGAAGACCACTCACAAACACATTGGTATCAAGCACTACGACGAGTTTTTTTGCCACCTCTCACCTCATTCACAGCATTGTCCACAGCAGCTTCAATTTCTGTCGGATCAATTTCATCTGTCTGCGCCCAAATTTTATCGAGATCATCCCAAAGTTTTGTTTCTTCCTTTGTTTGCGGCTGACAAGCTTGGCGAATGGATAAACGAATCACTTCAGCAACTGTCTTATGTTGAATTGTCGCTTTTTTCTTCAAAAGATTAATTTCATTATCCGATAAATAAACCGTAGTTTTTTTAAGCATAAAGCTCCTTTGCCATATATGACCTACATGCCATATGTACCATACATTTATTCACAAAACAAGCTATTAAACTGGGTTTTGTCCATAATTTTCGCATGATCAAACTGTATTGGTTACGATGAAATCTCAAACAAGGACCTTGTATAAATGAGTTAAATTTTATAAAAAAGAAAGGTCAACAACACCTAACTAAAACGTGGACGCTTTGAAGAGAGTCTCTCCGTCCGCACCATTAACTGGAGCCACCTTGTCCATTCTGAATTCAATCGAAGAAAAAATTAAATCAAATCTCCATCCAACCCACTTAAAAGTGGAGAATGAAAGCCATTTGCACAGTGTTCCAAAAGGCTCGGAAACACATTTCAAAATAGAAGTTGTTACCTTACACTTTGAGAAGAAAAAACTTCTTGAAAGACATCGCATGGTCAACGGAGTCATTGCAGATGAAATTTCAAAAATTAGAGCTTGCGCCTTGCATACATTTACGCCCGCTGAATGGGAAATAAGAAAAAATGAAGATTTCAACTCCCCAAACTGTGCCGGCGGCTCAAAAATAAAGTAAACTTCCTACATATGTTGCCCATGCAAAATAATTAGGAGGTTTACTTTTATGCCCCATCCGATTTTTGGTAGAACAACTGAAATTCAAGAAATAGAAGAAAATTGTTTTAATAATGGCATGCCAAGAGCGGCACTTATGGAGAAGGCCGGATTAAAATCCTTTGTTATTTTCAAAGAGCTTTATCCCAAACATGATTTTTTAAAAATCCTTATTTTTGTTGGGCCTGGACACAATGGCGGTGATGCCCTTGTTATAGCCCGAGAGCTGCTACTTTCTGGATATAAAACATATGTTTTTGTTCCTGAAGCCAAGTTGAAAAAACTCACTGAAGAGCATTTAAACTATTATCTTTTTCTTGGTGGACAAGTCTTTAGTTCCCTCAATAACATTTATGACATAGATGTTATCATTGATGGGCTATTTGGTTTTGGCTTGAATCGGAATTTAGAACAGAAATTTATTGATATAATTGAAACAATAAACATTGCAGGAAAAGAAATTGTTTCTCTTGATTTGCCTTCAGGAATGCATGCCGATTTTGGAACCGCTCTTGGAGCTTGTATTCAAGCCACACATACTTTTTGCTTAGGTATTTACAAATATGGTTTAATTCAAGATTACGCTGTAGATTACGTTGGGAAACTCCATTTTATTGATCTTGGCTTTAAAAAAAATAACCTGCAAGTCATGGCGTTAAATCAAAAAACTATTCAGCAACTCAATAAAAATATTCCTGTTCAAAAGAGGAATTTAAATAAATATTCCAATGGGGTTTGTCTTTTATTTGCAGGATCAAATAAATACCCTGGGGCAGGCATCCTTTCTGCAAGAGGAGCCATGGCATCTGGCGCAGGCTACGTTCAATTATGCTGCACTGAAGAAACAAAATACACCTTCACAACACAAATTCCCGATATTATATGCAGTGGTTTAAATGACATGCTTGCACAAATTGAAAGACATATTCAAAATCCTAATTTTTCTATTCTTTGCGGATCTGGGTTAGAAGATAATAATTATCTGAAACTAATTATTGAAAAAATATACTCTCTAAATAGTCATTTTCCATGTTTAATACTTGATGCTTCCACTTTAAATGAAAAAAATTACCTCTTCATTCAGAAATACAAAGGGCAAAAAATTCTTACACCACACATGGGAGAGTTTTCTAAAATTTTTCCACACATTCACGAAAAAATGATAAAAAATGAAGCTCATGCAGTTGGTCCATTTTCTCTCGATAAAATAGGAGCTGTGCAAGCTGCAGCAAAAGAAATCAACGGAATTGTACTTTTAAAAGGCCCTCACAGTGTTATTGGAAATGCGCACGGAGAGGTCTATGTCAATATAAAATCAACAAGCGCTCTCGCAAGGGCAGGGTGTGGCGATGTGCTTTCAGGGTATATTGCGGGCTTAACGGCAAAAGGATACTCGCCATTTCACGCCGCTTGTTTTGGTGTTTTCGAACAATGTAAAACTGCTATTTATTTAGAAGAACAATTTGGAACTGCTTACGTTTGCGCAAGCAACCTTGCAAAACAATTGGAGCATGAACTATAATTTCTGTATAATTCGATGGGCTTCTTTTTCATCAAAAACAACAAATTCTTCAATTTCGTCGTTGAAGGAGTATACATTTGTTGTCGCAATATCAAACCACCAACCATAAAGCTTTAAAGCTTTCGACGCCAACCGTTCTTGAATAATAGGGTAAGAGCGTAGATGTTCAATTTGTGCCAGAACATTTAGCTGAGAAAGAAAATTATGAGGAGCTAAACTTGATTTTTTGTTTTTTAGTTCTTGGTTCATTTTAAATAAAGCGGGGTTTCCGTACTGCAACCAAGCACGCAAATTAGGAGAAGTAACGTGAGTGCAGTTATTGATAATATTCTGCATAGCACCACATTCAGAGTGGCCACAAATAATAATGCTAGAAACTTTTAAATTCAAAACTGCAAATTCAATTGCCGCTGCTGCAGATTCGCATCCATCTGCATGTCCGTATTGGTGAGAACAAGGCGGAATTAAATTTCCAACATTTCTGAGAACGAAAAGATCACCAGGATCGGTAGAAGCAAATACATTAGGAGCCACTCGACTATCTGAACAACACACGAAGAACGCGTCAGGTGATTGCCCAATAGCCAAACGAGCAAAAACTTCTTTATGTTCAGGAGAGACATTTTTTTTAAAATCAATAATTCCATTTATTAATTTTCTCATTTTAATTCTTCCACATATTTTCTAGCATTTTCAAGATCTTCTGGGTAATTAATTTCAATAATTCTGTGCGGAGTTTGACTGACATAAATCGAAACTCCATTTTCAACCGCCCGCAATTGCTCCAACAGCTCTGATTTTTCTAGGGGAGTTTGCTCCATTTGCGTGTATTCTAACAAAAATTTTCTTGTAAATGCATATAAACCTAAATGCATTAATATTGGAACATTCTCAATATTCTGTTGCCTGAAGTACGGGATAGGAGAGCGAGAAAAGTAAATAGCATGGTTTAATTTATTGTAAATGACTTTTACTGTATTTGGATCGTTGTATTCTTTTTCCAAATTTAAAGGGCAAGCTAAAGTTGCCATAGCAGGGTTAATTCCATTTAAATAAGGGCTTACAAGCGACACGAGCATTTCCGGTTTGATGAAAGGCTCATCTCCCTGCAAGTTAACAACCACGTCGTACTCAGGATACTTTTTTGCAATACAAGCAACTCGATCGGTACCAGTAGGAAGCTCAGAAGGAGTCATTTCTACATGACCACCTAATTTTTTGATAACTTCTTCAATTTCTTCACTGTCCGTCGCAACAATAACTTTGGAAAATGCCACGCATTGACACGCTGCTTCATAGACCCATTGAATCATAGGTTTATTTCCAATTAAAACCAATGGCTTTCTAGGCAACCGAGTGGAATTTAGACGAGATGGAATGACACATAATATTTTAGGCTGCTGCTCCATTTTATTTTCCTTCTACTGTTTTACAGCCGTCACTTCAAAATGTTCTAGATGAAAGTTGGATGCCGCTTTAATAAGAACTTTTTTATTATAATTGAATTTAAGTTCGTCTATAAACTGCTTGTCTTCTTCAAAAAGTCTGTCCACAATTTGTGGGTGTGCTTTTACGACATAAGCTTCACTATCCAACTTTTTAAAAACCCTCACAAGTTCCCGCACAATTTCATAAGCAATTGTCACATCACTTTTTACATGACCACTGCCCTCGCAGTATGGACAATGGGTGGTGATTTTTTGTAACAAACTTTCTTCTGTCCGCTTGCGGGTCATTTGCACCAAGCCCATTTCAGAAATTCTTAGTGCTGTCGTTTTTGCTTTATCTTTTTTTAACTCTTCAACTAAAAATTGAAATACTTTATCTCTGTCATCATGCTTATCCATATCAATAAAATCAAGAATAATAATGCCACCAATATTTCGCAGCCTTAATTGATGAACAATTTCTTTTGCTGCTTCCATATTCGTTTTAATAATTGTTTCGCCCAAATTTCTGCCACCAACAAATCGACCTGTATTCACATCAATTGCGGTAAGGGCTTCTGTCTGTTGAATAACTAAATATCCACCAGATTTTAACCATACTTTAGAGCCAAGAGCATGATTAATTTCATTTTCAATTCCAAAGGCATCAAATATTTGATTTTCCCCTTGATACAATTGAACTTGAGCTCCTAATTTGACACTAAAGCGATTGAGAAAACGAACCAGATCTTCATAGCGTTTCTTATCATCAATAACAATTCGATCTAAATCGCGGGAAATTAAATCACGAGTTGACCTAAAAATTAAATCAAGATCCTCGTGAATAAGGGCTGGCGACTTAGATTTTGCACTTTTTGTGCGGATGTTGTCCCATAGTTTTATAAGAAATTCAATGTCTGCAATAATTTTTTCATCTGGAATATTTTCACTGGCTGTTCTCACAATAATTCCAACATTGTCGGGTTTAATTCCTTGAATTAAATTACGCAACCTGACACGCTCTTCTTCACTACTAATTCGCCTACTAACACCAATATGATTTATGTTTGGCATGAGCACGACGTAACGACCAGGTAAACTTAAATAGGTCGTTACTCTTGCCCCTTTTGTGCTGATAGCATCTTTAGCAACTTGCACAATGATCTCTTGTTCTTCTTTAACAAGGTCATAAATTTTAATATTCTTTTTTAAATAAGAACTTTCTGATGTATTTTCATCGTCATCAAAAATTTCTGGTAAATCTTCTGGATTTTCAGATTGAATGTCTCCACCATAAAGGAAAGCGGCACGCTCAAGTCCAATATCCACAAAGCAACTTTGCATTCCTGGAAGAACTCGAACAACTTTTCCCTTGTATATACTGCCGACAATACCCCTGTCGCAATTTCGCTCTATGTAGTACTCAGAGACTTGCCCTGTTTCTATAAGCGCAATGCGGGTTTCAAAAGAGGTACAATTAATAACCAATTGCTTATTTGTTGCTGACATAACTGAAAAACTCTATTCATAAAATTTAAAATCCAAACACAAATGAGGTAGCCTTCAATTCTTAGATATTGCATTAAAGACCACCTCACTGGTATCAGGAAGATTTTGAAATAGTTGCAAAGCTCGAACTTGAGCTCTGGCTAACCTTGAAGCTGCGGAGTCCTGGGACTCCTCTCCAGTAAAGTTAACCCACGCAGATAAAAAATGAAACAGCTCGCTGGTACTTTCAAAACACAACGCTGCATCTTTTTGCACCAACTCTGAGGCTTCACGCGCTCTTGCATATGAAGAACCAAACAAGGTTCCTGCTCCGGCGGCGGCAGCTTCGAGCACATTGTGAATTTGACCGTCAAAACCCCCGCCAATGAGGGCAGCATCGGCAATTTGATAAATTTCAGCAAGAAAGCCGACTTTATCAATTATCACTAAATCTAAATTATGGGAACTCTCAGCTAAATTAGAATAGGTCGAGCACTCGTAACCAGTGCGATTCAAATTGAACATCAAAGTCTGTACCAATTTTTCCTCTACATCATGTGGTACATAAACAATAAAAAATTTTTCTTTTAATGTGACAATTTTTAACACAAGCTCATGCTCTTCTGAATGTGGAGAACCAATAACTAGTATTTTCTTTTCTCTCAACTCTTTTATTTTCTTACACATTTCAATAAATTTACAAAATTCAAGATCATTTTTTATTTTTGTAACGGAATGGGCTCTCTCTTTTGCTCTCGCCCACTTTGCATCTCCTGCTAAAACAATTTTTCCGTTTGGCGACAAATTTTTAAAATAATTTAAATCCTCTACAGATACCGTAAATATATGAGAAAAATATTTATAAAATAAACCATTCCAATTTGCACTAATGAATGCCTGAAAGCCTTTTTTAGTCTTAATTTTTGTAGCGCTAATTAAATTAATTTCTAATTTCTTTTTCTTACATATCAACAAAAGAGCGGGCCAAATATCGTAGCGGACAAAAAATATTTTAGTCACTGGCAATTGATTTAATACTTTTTTATATAAAAAACGAATATCAAGAGGCAAGCCAGAAAATCCAATGGCTGCAGGAAAGTTTTTTAAAAAAGGTTCTGCACTAAAAGAATAATATGTGACAAAAAAATAAACACCTAATTTTTCGTGAAGCTTGCGAGCAACTGGAATAGCCTGCTCCATTTCTCCGGCGCTAGACACGTGAAACCAATATACCTGCGTACTTGTATTCTTACTTTTAAAATTATTTCTGGCAATATTTATGTTAGCAACAAAATTTTTAGGCGATCTTAGCCCTAAAAATAATTTTAATTTTTTATTTTTCACAAAATATGAAACAAAATTTAAAATAAAAAATGCTGATATTTGAGCTATTTCATAGAATGTTAAAAAAATTTGTTTAAGCATGAAGATAAATTTTCCTGTATAAAACGTAGCAGGAGGGGCTTAATATAAAAAAAACTCAAACGCGAAGTTTTATAGGAACATAGGGCATATTTACCTCTCCCACATACAAAGACTTCGGTCTGTAAAGAATATTATTTTGCCTCAACTCCAAAATATGTGCACACCATCCCACCATGCGTGCAACCGCAAAAATAGCGGGATACAAAATTGGTAGTATGCCCAAACGCTTGTAAACGGACCCGCTCCAAAAATCAACATTAGTACAAACAGGCAACATTTTTTCATCGAAATATTTTTTAGCTTCTTGCTCAATCATGCTTAAAATTTCTAAATCGCTGCCCTCTTCATTTTTAGGAGTAAGCTGCTCTAATAAATCTTTAAATATCGTTGCTCGAGGATCCGTCGTTTTATAAACACGATGCCCCATGCCCATAAGTTTATCACCAGACCTCAATAAATCGCGTACAAATTTTTTCACGTTACCGCTTTCTCGCGCATCTTGCAGCATTTCCATAACAAGCTCACTTGCTCCCCCATGCAAAGGTCCACTTAATGCCCCCACACCAGCACTCACAGCCGCATAAAAATTTGCTAGTGTTGAAGCCACTGTACGAACTGTAAATGTCGAAGAATTAAATCCATGATCCATTTGAATAATAAGAGCAATTTCCAAGCATCTGGATTTCAATTTAGATGGAATTTTTCCGCAAAGCATATAAATAAAATTATCCACAAAATTTAAATCATTTCTTGGTTCAAGGACAGATACTCCCAAATGATGCCTGTATGCTGCTGATAAAATAAATGGAGCTTGCGCAATAATTCTCATAACTTTTTCAAAATGATTTTCTGCTTCAAAGTAGTCATCAATAATGTCAATACATCCCAAAGAAGCTAAGCCTGTTTGTAAAATGAGAAGTGGCGATGAGCCATGCGGAAATTCTTCTATAATTCTTAAAATTTTTTCCTGAGTTTTACTCATGGTACTCAACCCCCAGCGAAATGCTTCAAGCTGATTCTCCGTTGGTAATTTTCCACAAAGTAGCAACCACGTAGTCTCTTCAAAAGTAGCGTGGGCAACGAGTTCGGCAATATTAATTCCTCTATAGAATAATTGCCCTTCAACGCCATCGACAAAACTCACGCTCGTGGTATCGACTATTAAATCTTCCATACCTCTATGAATCTCTTCTTCCAAATTTGAGCGAATCTGAGCAGACATACAACACCTTTATTTAACTTCTTTTTGACCTATGATACTATTTTTGATAATAACGACTCACGACCTTAGCCCTTCAGTCACTTCTTATTGGAGAAAAGTATACACGTATGGACATCATTCAACTAGAAAAACCATTGCAAGAACTTTCAAATAAGATTTCAGAACTCAAATCAGCCTCTCAACAAGCTGTGCTTTCTCAAGACAAAAATTGTGATCAGAAAGCACTTCAAGCAGAAATAGATGGTACAGAAAAAAAATTTACAGCTCTTGCAAATGAACTATTTTCAAATTTAACCTGCTACCAAATTGCACAAATTTCGCGACATCCGAATCGCCCCTACACGTTAGATATTATTTCTCAACTTTGCACTGATTTTATTGAACTTCATGGTGATAGAAATTTTATGGATGACCAATCCATTATCACAGGTATTGGCGTCTTTAAAGGTCGCAGGGTTGCTATTATAGGGCACCAAAAAGGAAGAAATACAAAAGAAAACATGAGAAGAAATTTTGGCATGTCCCGGCCAGAAGGCTACAGAAAAGCACTGCGAATTATGAATATGGCTGAACGTTTTCAACTGCCTATTCTAACATTCATAGATACACCCGGAGCCTATCCTGGCATGGATGCTGAAGAGCGCGGTCAAAGCGAAGCTATTGCAAAAAATATTATGGTGATGAGTCGACTTTGCGTTCCAATTATCACCGTTGTTGTTGGAGAAGGCGGAAGCGGAGGGGCCCTTGCCATCGGAGTTGCCAATCGAGTTTTGATGATGGAGTATTCCATTTACAGTGTTATTTCCCCCGAAGGCTGCCCTAAAAAATAAAATTATTGACGAAATTATTAAAGAGCCCGCGGGTGGTGCACATTGGCATCAAAAAGAAGCCATCAATTCAATAGGAGTTGCTGTTGAAAAGCATCTCGATCAGCTTTTAAAATTGAATAAGGAGCAACTCAAAGAAGATAGAATCAAAAAGTTTTTTGAAATGGGACCAGTAAAAAGCATGCCTGCAATTTCTCCTTTTAGAAGAGAAAAATCAACACTAAATCCCGCTTGGGAAGAATCGTGGGAAGAGGTTGAAAAATTTTCTTTCCTAACAAAGTAAGTGGCTACAATGGAAAAACTGAAAGTTATCACCATTGACGGCCCCGCCGGATCAGGAAAAAGTACTGTTGCAAAAATGACTGCAGCAGAGCTTGGATGGATATACGTCACCACGGGCGCAATTTATAGAACACTTGCATTGTTGTTACACGAAGCAGGAGTGAACTCTGATGCAATTAATTCACACCATATTGAACGTTATATTTCATTTATTAACGAACGTTATCGCCAAGAATCTGCTTCAGGGAAAGTTTTTATTGGAGAACGCGAAGTTACTCAAGACATACAAAGTCCCATTATTTCAAAACTTTCTAGTGTATTTGCACAAGATGAATATATAAGAGACAAACTGTTACCAATACAACGAAAAATTGTGTGTGATACCAATGGAGCCGTGGTAGATGGCAGAGACATGGGCACGGTGATTTTTCCATCTGCCCCTTTAAAAATATTTTTGACGGCTTCCGTGGAAGAACGCGCTAAAAGAAGATATAAGGAACTTACACTAGAAGGCGAGAAAATTGAATTTGAAAAGCTAGTTAAAGATATTAACGAGCGTGACTTCCGCGATTCTAATAGAAGCACAGCTCCGCTAAAACCGGCAGAGGATGCAATTATTCTTGACTCTACCTACACATCACAAGAGGAAATTACAGTTCAAATTCTTCACTTGGCTGTGGCAAAAAAATTAATCTTATCTGAATAACATAGGTGTCATAAATGGAACCCACTTCAAATCTCGCAACAATCAATTGGTTTTCAATCTTGATACACGGTGGCCCTATTGGAATTGCAGTATCATTGGTACTTGTTGTTTTGAGTGTCTGGGTCTGGACAGCTATTTTGTCCAAGTTTCGGGTTTTAAAAACCATGTACGCCCGTTCAGAGGCATTTTTAGTCTATTTTTGGGAATCAAAAAGTCTGTCTGAATTAAATGCTCGTATAAAAGAAATCCCCTATTCTCCCACCCGTGAAATATTCCGGGCTGGATTTAACGAAATGATTCGCGTATTGCAAACACGAGAAAAACGTAACGCCAATGGAGCTGTTATTTTTGACACTGTTAAACGCACATTAGTACGACAAAAAATGATGGAAGAATCTTTTTTAAGTGGAAAAATGAGTATTCTTGCTGTCTGCGCTTCTGCCGCTCCTTTTATTGGATTATTTGGAACCGTTATTGGTATTATTCGTGCATTTCACGACATTGGTGCCAGTGGAGCATCGAGTTTAGCCGCCGTTGCTCCAGGAGTTTCTGAAGCACTTGTAGCTACAGCACTTGGTTTATTTGTTGCTATTCCTGCGGTTATTTTTTATAATGTTTTATCGAGTCAAATCAGAAAACATTTGGTTTTGTTAGACAGTTTTTCATCCGATTTCCTAAACATTCTAGAACGGCACTACAGTATTCAACGAAATAAGAACGAGGAATAATTTAAATGTCATTTCATATTGATGGTAGAAGTGAATTTGATGAAAATTATAAAGGCAGATTAAAACTACTCGCCGAAATAAATATGACGCCATTTGTTGATGTTTGCTTGGTTCTACTTATTATTTTTATGGTGACAGCTCCTTTTGCGATTTCTGGAATTAATATTCAAGTTCCTCAAACTAAAGCAAAGCCACTTTCCATGTCCAATGAATCTCTAATTTTATCAGTAACAAAAAAAGGTGAATTTTATTTTGGAAAAAATAAAATTCAAGAGAGTGAACTTATTCCAAAAATTAGACTTGCTGCTGGTGGTTCGCAAAAAACACCCGTTTTTATTCGTGCAGACAAAAATGTTCCTTATGAAAAGGTCATGACAGCAATGGCTGCTGCACAAAGTGCTGGTGTAGAAAGAATTGGAATGATTGGTGAAAATAAACAAGGTAAAAAATGACCCATCACTCTCGGCTTAGATTAAGAAATTTTCCCTTAGTAGATGAAAAAGTCATGTTGAATTTAAATTCAGCAGCAAGCTTTATGAAAGAGCCTAGTGCTTCCTTTCAAATTAATTTAAATCAGGAAATTCTGCCAAACATTGGTCCAATTATTGATGTTAGCGAAAAAAGTTTTAAAATAAATTTTGCCCCCATAGAAGAAGTTAGGAGTTTTTACGCTCCTCTCAACACGGATTTTTTAAAATCATTTCTTATTCATGCTGGTCTAGTTTTTATTTTCATTATTCTGAATATAATTTCCATATTTAGCCACACAGAGCCACAAATTGTAGAAATTACTTTCGGACTAACTGATAAAATAACAAAAACTCAACAGGAAAAAGATAAAAGACAGCTAGACGGAGAAACAGAGGCAACAAAAACTGTGCAAGATCTCCCTCAATTGCCAAAAAACGCGAGCCCCGATGTAGCCCCAAAACCAGCGCTTGAAAATGATCTTTCAAATTCCAAAAAAGAAGATTCTCTTGTTTTGAGTGAAAAGAAGAAAATTGAACCCCCTGCAAAAAGCGAAAAACAAGAGGAAAAACCAAAGCCTGTTGGAACAAAAATAGAAACAACACAAAAAAATATTGACGAAAAGGACTATTTAAAACGAAAAGAAGAAGATCTCAGAAAAGTTGCTGAAGAAAAAAAACAGGGTGTCCACGGAAAAACTGAAACAAAACCAGAAGGTCAGAAAAAACCTTCTTTGACTGTACCTCCAAAATCTCCTTTCCAAACACCGGATGCAATTCCTGATGCTCCAACAGGCCTTGCGCCTGCGGGCGATGAAAAGGGCGTGAATATTACAAATTACAACACCTATAGGTTGTACTTAAAAAAACAGCTGCAATTAAATTGGAATTTAAATGAAGGCTCCGATTATCCTAAAAACTTAAAAACTATCGTTGAATTTACCTTAAATCCCTTCGGTTACTTGTTAGGAAAACCAAAAATACATCAATCAAGTGGGAACAAAAATTTCGACGACCTTGCTTTAAAAGCAGTGGAAGTGACCTTTCCCGTGGGCACACCTCCCCCTAAGAGTATTCACCCTCCACAAACTTTTAAAGCGACA
>JAZKEW010000076.1:0-2521 GCA_040386785.1 Bdellovibrionota bacterium | reverse complement strand
CTCCAAAAGTTTGTTTGAATAAAAAATACCCTCCAGTTAAAACAACAAGAGCGAACACGATTCCGCTGTTGTTGCCATTAAGACCTGCTATAACTGAGTCTACTTCGCTCATAAATTCCCCTTATTTCAATTTGAAAATGCACACTCTTCGCGATTGGCATAAATTCATCTCTTGCAAAATTAATTTTAAATGCTAGGTTCCACCTGTTACAAACAACTAGAGAAAATATTTTTTTAACCAACAATAGCCAATAATAGGCAGCAATAAACAACAAAGTTTTATTCAGACAAAACAAGAACAATTTTTTACGCAACGTGTCTATTATGCGTAAGCTGTGCTTTTAAAATTTAAAAATTCAATTTTATTTTATTTACAGTAGGCCGAGTCGAAAGAAACTTTTTTTAGGCTTCAGTGGTTTTGGATTTTTGGAGGCTGTGTGCTGCTTTACGATATCCCGCCAATCCGCAGAGTCATCGTCAATGACAACAGCGTCATGCCTTTCTTGGGGGCTTGTTGAGGCGCCGTAATAATGCCCTGGGTTGTACATGGCATCTTCATTTTCTTCTTGATTTATGTGAATTTTTTCCATACTGTCCTCCATAGGCTAGAAATTAAGTTCAGGTATGAACCTGAACTTAATTAAGATTTATTTAAAACTTTTAATCTTGTCAAGAATGGTCACATGATTATTTTGATCACTATTTTATCCATCCTATTTGATTTCATAGATTTTTCACTCTTTATATTTTTTCCAAAATTAGTCAACAAGTCATTTATTGGAATGGATAGCGAGGTCATTGAATTTTCTTTTTTAGCATTTGCGATTGCTTATTTAAGTCGAAGCATTGGTGCGTGTGTTTTAATTCCAAGGCTCAAGAAATTAGAGAGCAGTAAAAGTGCCATCATACTAACGGGCGCTTTCGTTTTAATACCAAGCTTCTTAATCATAATTTTGCCAAGCTATGCTTCTATTGGAATATCCTCTTACATTATTTTTATGCTTTTAAGGTTTCTACAAGGTTTTGGAGTTGGGGTCGATTTCCCTGTGACTATTTTTTACATTTTTAAGAAATTTAATTCTTTGAGTAAAACAACGGTTGTTTTTTCTTTTGGAGCAATTGGACTTTTCTTCTCATTTTATTTTGCCTCTGTTATAAAAAATACCCACTTATTTCATTTTTTCTATCAAGGAGAGAATTGGCGGTGGCTATTTTTAGCTATTTTTATGCTCAGCCTGTTATCGTTGTTATTTAGAATTATCTTAAAAAAAGAAGCTTACAATAACTTTTTAAAAGAAGATTTGAGTGTATTTAAATTCAAAATAAAACAATTTTTTTATAACTTACTCATATCTTACTTGTACGGGGTCTGTTTTTACACGTTTTTTGTTTATCTACCATTTTTTTATGACGTCTCAAGCAAATTTAAAGCAACCTGTGAAAATTTTCTACTCTCAATATTCATTACTTTTTTTACCCTCTTTCTTTTTAGAAAAAAAGATGACGGCAAAACTGCTTTTTCAGTCTTATTTACGGCCAATATAGTTGGATTGTTGGGGTTTGTTTTTCTAAGCTTAAATAACGTTAGTTTATCGTATCAATTGCTATTTTTAGCTATCATTATTGGATTATACGCATCTAGTTTTGTGTACTGCATGTTGTGTTCAACCACATTTTATACTTTTGCTATCGCCTATAATTTAGGACAAGGGCTTGCAAGCTTCACAGCACCAATAATAGGCAAAGAGTTTCCAAAAATTGGGCTTAATATTTATACTTATCTTTTCCTATTTACTTTTTTCTCAATATTTGCTTTATGGAGAACGAGGCATTTTTATTTTGACCTGAGTAAAATAACAATCAAAATCAGAGATCAACATGGAAATTAATAAAGAAGACATTATTAATAGAATCACTCATATGCGTAAAGATATGCTTGGTATTACGGGTCGAAAGCTATCTGAAATATCCAATACCGATTGGTCAACAATAAAAAAATGGGAAAACGGGTTGACTGCATTCACAACAAAAACAACTATTTTTAAAATTGCGAAATGTTTTAATGATGCTGGTATTTATGTATCAGAAGATTGGATATTGTTTGGCAAAGGCCCGAAACCAAAAAAATACTCTGAAATTAAAAAAACAAATTTTAATTATGAAGAAGAAGAGCTTTTTAAATCAAGAATAAAAAGTCTTGGGCATAAGTGCGCAATTGTTTCTATTCTTGGTGAAGATGCCATGTATCCTGTTGTTGAACATAGCGATAGAATTGGTTGTATTATTTATTCTGAGAATTTTGAAAAATATGTTGGACAATTCTGTCTTGTTCGTTTTAATGGTGAACAGGAAATGTTTAGAAAGCTACAATTGCAACAGGGTGCTCCTGCGGGTTTTGAGCTTGTGACTTTGAATAGTCCTGAAATAATTGTTCCTGACACAATCGAGTGGGTTGCGCCTCTTGTGCGGCGTTGGAAATATCAATTTTAAGGCTTTTTTTTAAGTTGGAAAGATTGATTTC